>JAAZUZ010000201.1 GCA_018623875.1 Synechococcus sp. HW_metabat.21 | reverse complement strand
GGCACCGCAGTCCCTTCGTGGGTCAAATCCCATCATGACACCAGGACCACTCAGAAATAAAGAGATTCTGAATCTGTTGGTTCAAGCGGCCAGGGAGTCGCCGGAGTCACTGGCGTCGTCGATGGCTCCCGGGATGGGGATCTCAATTGAGCTGACCACCTGAATGACGTCACGCAGACGCATCGAATCGGCGAACCAGGCCATGGCCTGATCGGTGTCCCCTTCGCGGACGGCTTCGTTGGCGCTGTCCTCATGGGCTTCGGCCAAGAGGGCCAGCCAGCAAAGGCAGCGGGCCTGAATCACCGAGAGGTCGAGGCCATCGGGAAGGCTGTCGACGATGCGCTCACTTTCCTGTTGCACCAGTAGCCGCAGCCTGAGATCATGCAGCTGTGCCATGGCCATGTGGCGATTGGCACCACGCTAGCGGCAGTGGCAACGTCCAGCACGCCACTACCAGTAGCGGTGGATACCCCTGCGCGAATCGAGAACGGGGCTGGCGGGACTCGAACCCACGACCTACGGTTTAGGAAACCGTCGCTCTATCCGGCTGAGCTACAGCCCCCCAGGTCGCCATTATGGGGTTTGAAAGCAGGCGAGGTGATCGCGACCGGGAGACGCCCAAGCCCTCGGGCTGGTGGAACGGACCGGTTGAGGAAAGTCCGGGCTCCCCAATGGCCAGGCTTGCTGGGTAACGCCCAGTGCGGGTGACCGTGAGGAGAGTGCCACAGAAACACACCGCCGATGGCCCTTCGGGGAACAGGCAAGGGTGCAAAGGTGCGGTAAGAGCGCACCAGCAGCATCGAGAGGTGCTGGCTCGGTAAACCCCGGCTGGGAGCAAGGCCTAGGAACAAGGGTTGGCCATGACACCCGTTCCGCTTTTCTTGCGCCGCTTGAGGCCACCGGTAACGGTGGTCCCAGACAGATGATCGCCCCCTTTCTTCGGAGAGGAGAACAGAACCCGGCTTACGTCCTGCTTTCACCCCAATGAACGCTGAGCGCCACGCCCAACTGCTGCAGTTCCTGAACAGCCTGGGGCTGAAGCCCTTAGCCGGCATGGACCTCCACCGTCTGGATGAGGCCCTGACCCACACCTCCGCGGGGCTCAGCCTGAACCACGAAAAACTTGAATTTCTGGGGGATGCCGTCCTGCGCCTCGCGGCCTCGGAATTCTTGGAGCAGCACTACCCCAATTTGAGCGTGGGGCAGAGCTCTGCGCTGCGAGCCCAACTGGTCAGTGACCGCTGGCTCGGCGAACTCGGCCAAACGATCGGCATCGAGGCCGTCTTGCGCATTGGACCAACGGCCGCAGGTGACTCCAGCGCACGAGCCACCCTCAGGGCCGAAGCCTGTGAAGCCTGCATTGGCGCGCTCTACCGGCTTTGGGGGGATCTGACGCCCGTGCTGCGCTGGTTAACCCCCCACTGGCAAGCAACCGCCAAGGCCTTTGAAGCCGACCCCCATCTGCACAACTGGAAATCAGCCCTGCAGGAGTGGAGTCAAGGCCAAAAACGCGGCCTTCCCGATTACCGCTGCCAGGAAGTCAGTCAGATCCACGCTGATCCCCGGCGCTTCCACTGCCAAGTGAATCTGGGGGCGCAGATCCTTGGCGAAGGCTGGGGCAGATCCCGCCGGCAGGCCGAGCAGGAGGCAGCCCGCGCCGCGTTAGCGCAGATCAGGCCTGCTCGAGCGTCTTGAGGGGCATGGTGACGAGCTTGTCCCAGTTGCCGCCTTCAAAGAGCACAGCCGCGTTGCGACCGCTGATGCGCTGCACAAAGCCCTGGTAGCCGTTGTAAATCGAGCGGCCATCGCGCACCACCACGGTGGAGCCAGGCAGGATCGGCAGGGAATCAGCCATAGGAAGGCCCAGTCGCCCGACCATTATCGAGGCTGAGGTGTGGCCCTTGGGCTGATGGAGCAACAACCCGAGCTGCTGGTGGTCGGAAAGATCGTTGCCGCCCAAGGCCTACGCGGCGAACTGCGCGTCAATCCCCTCAGCGATTTCCCTGAACGCTTCACCAAGCCCGGGCCCCGCTGGCTGCGCGCTCCAGCTCAAAAACGGGGGCCCGCAGCGGAGCCCCAAGCCATTCAGCTGCTCTCCGGCCGGCAACTCCCCGGGAAAGAGCTCTTTGTGATTCGGCTCGAAGGCATCAACGACCGCAGCAGCGCTGAGGCCTACGTCGGCCGAGAGCTCTTGGTCCCAAGCGATGAACGACCAAAGCTGGCGAAGGGCGAATTTCACCTTCTTGATCTGGTGGGCCTGGAGGTCAGGCTGCTCGAGAGCGGCACCCCCATCGGCCGCGTTCAAGACCTGCTCCATGCCGGCAACGACCTCCTCGAGGTGCAACTCGACGGGAAAAAGCAGCCCCTCTGGATCCCCTTTGTCGAATCGATTGTTCCGAGGGTGGAGCTCCAGGAGGGCTGGATCGGCATCACCCCGCCGCCGGGATTGCTGGAGCTCGCCGAAACCAAGGTGGAAGACGGACAGAGCTAAACCAGCACCAAGACCACAGGCAAAGCGAGCGGGCTTGGTTTGAAATGGTGTGCAAGAGGAGTGCACTCCATGGCGGCCCTGGTTCCAGTCATTCTTTGCGGCGGGACTGGAACCCGCCTCTGGCCTCTGTCCAGGGCGAGTTATCCCAAGCAGTACTGGGCCCTCGCGGGTCAAGGCGAAGAGACCCTGCTGCAGCAAACCCAGCAACGTCTGGAGGGAATTGCAGATCTCCAGCCGCCGCTGCTGATCTGCAATGAAGACCACCGCTTCATCGTGGCCGAGCAGATGCGCCAGGTCGGCGTGGATCCATCGGCGATCCTGCTGGAGCCCGTGGGCCGCAACACCGCACCGGCCGTGGCCATTGCCGCGCTCCAGGCCATGGCTGCGAGCGATGACCCGCTGCTGCTGGTGCTCGCTGCCGACCATGTCATCCGCGATGGAGCCGCCTTCCGCCAAACG
>JAAZUZ010000200.1 GCA_018623875.1 Synechococcus sp. HW_metabat.21 | reverse complement strand
CGGGAGGGACAACCATGAGCGCCCTGGCTTCCGCTGTCCTCGACAGCCTGCAGCGGCTGCTGCCGCCCCAACAGAGCAGCGCCCTGTTGCCGGCCGTGGTGCAGGCCCTCATCCAGGCCTTGGAAGAAGGCGAATTGGGCCTGGATTGCCGGGGGCCTGCCCCGGGCGGGATCAGCCCCGAGGACTGGCCTGACGCCGCCCTCTCCGCCCTCGATGGAGCGGGCTGGCTGGTGGACGCCACAGAAGCCATAGCGGCACCGGAGGCACCGATCGTTCAGGACGGTTCCGTGCTCCGCTGGCGGCGCTGGCAGAGCCAACTGCATCAATGCCTGGCTGCCATCGAGGAGCGGGCCCAACGCCAACGGGCCTGCAGCGAGGCGGAACACCAAGCGGCGATGGCCGCCGCCGCCGAAGCGGGACTGGACAGCCAGCAGTGCCAGGCCGTCTCCGCCGCCCTCCATCAGGGCCTGGTGCTGCTCACCGGCGGCCCGGGAACCGGTAAGACCTCGACGGTTGTGCAAATGCTGGCGGCTTGCCTGCGCCAGAGGCCGGGGCTGCGCATCCAACTGGCGGCCCCCACCGGCAAGGCCGCAGCCCGCCTGGCGAGCTCAGTCAACCAAGGGAAGACCCAGCTCCCCAGCGGCACCCTGCACCGACTGCTGGAGGCCCAGGGGGAACTGCGCTTTGGCCGCAACCGCCGCCATCTGCTCGAACTGGATCTGCTGGTGGTCGATGAGCTCTCGATGGTGGACCTGCCATTGATGGCGGCCCTGCTCGAGGCGCTGCCGGCGGACGCGCAACTGCTGCTGATCGGGGACGCCAACCAACTGCCTCCAGTGGGCACCGGAGCGGTCCTCGAGGAGCTCTGCCGGCCAGAACGCCGCCCTCTCCTGGGGGAAGCCGCCGTGGAACTGCGCACCACGTATCGCAATGACGGAGCGATCGCCGCCCTGGCCGATGCACTGCGGCAACGGCCGAGCGGCCCCCAAGGGGAACTGCTGCAGGAGCTGCAACCGAGCCTCCAGTCCCTGACGCCCCAGGACAACGTCACCTGGATCGAAGCCTCCAGCCGCAGCCTGCCGCCGGCCTTGCTGGAGGCGGTGCGAGGCCAAGCCGCGGCCCTGCGCGACAGCTGTCAGGCACTGGTCTGGCGGCAGGGACGCCCAGACCCCGACCAGAGCGCAGCCCTGCTCGCACAACTGGAGGAGCTGGTGGTGCTCAGCCCGATCCGTCAGGGGCCCTGGGGGGTGGAGGCGGTGCATCGCGCGCTCCTCGGTGATCTCGCCAAGAGCTCCCCGCTGCACTGGCCGCCGGGGACCCCGGTGCTCAATCGCCTCAACCGCCCCGACCAGGGTCTGGCCAATGGCGACATCGGTGTTGTCGTGCAAGAGGGTTCGGAACGCCGCGTCCTGATGCCCGGCCATCGGCTCCTCCACCCCGCCCAGCTGAATGGCGCCGAGCCGGCCTTCGCTTTAACGGTGCACAAGTCCCAAGGGAGCCAGTACAAAACCGTGCAGTTCCTGCTGCCGGCGAATCGGCCTCTGGACCCCCGCTTGATCTACACGGGCCTGACGCGGGCCCAACGGCAGGCCTGTTTATTCACCCCGGCGGGGAGCAAGAGCAGACAAAACCAGGACGCTCCCTAGCCTGGTCCCATGACCGAGACCGGCATCGTTCAGCGGCCCTGGGGTTGGTTTGAAACCATCGGTGCCGGTGAGGGGTACCTGGTCAAACGCCTCTGCATCGAGGCCGGCCACCGGCTCAGCCTGCAACGCCATCGCCACCGCCTCGAGCACTGGGTGGTCGTGAGTGGCTCCGGGCAACTGGAGTGCGAGGGGTCGACGATTCAGGCCGAGGCCGGAACCACCCTGCTGGTGCCCCACGGCGCTGTGCACCGAGCCGCCGCAACGACCGAGAACCTGCTCATTGTTGAAGTACAGCGCGGCGAACACCTCAGCGAGGACGACATCGAGCGCTTGGCGGACGATTACGAAAGAGTGAAGTGTTAGGTTGATTTCTCACCCTTTGTGAAGGGCAAGGCAGTTTCTTCAACGGGTGTCTGCCGGCCTGTCGACGAAGGATTCAGGCCCAGACCAACCACGTGACCAATACCCCCTGCGAGAGCGCAACCAGCTCTGTGGATCTCAGCGCGCTCGATTTGGCCAGCAGCCAGGACAGCGCACCGAGCGAAAGCATCGAAATCACCACAGCCGAGCCCAGCCAGAAGAGCGGGTTTGCCGCCTTTGGCTTCTCCGACGCAATCCTCGAAGCCCTCGCGGAGATCGGCTACAGCGAGCCCTCCCCGATCCAGGCGGCCGCCATCCCCGAGCTGATGCTCGGCCGCGACTTGGTGGGTCAAGCCCAGACCGGTACCGGTAAAACGGCGGCCTTCGCCCTGCCGATGCTGGCGGCCCTCGATGAGAGCCAACGCACCCCCCAGGTGCTGGTACTCACCCCCACCCGTGAGCTCGCCATCCAGGTGGCTGACTCCTTTAAGAGCTACGCCACCAAACTTCCCCACCTGCGGGTCCTGGCCCTCTACGGCGGCTCGGACTTCCGCGATCAAATCCACAAGCTCAAGCGCGGGGTTCAGATCGTGGTCGGCACCCCCGGCCGGGTGATGGACCACATGCGTCAGGGCACCCTCGATGTGTCCGGGCTGCGCAGCCTGGTGCTCGACGAGGCCGACGAGATGCTGCGCATGGGCTTCATCGATGACGTCGAGTGGGTCCTAAGCCAACTGCCCGAGCAGCGTCAGGTGGTGCTCTTCTCGGCAACGATGCCCAGCGAGATCCGCCGGATCTCCCATCAATATCTGAATAGCCCCGCTGAGATCACGATAAAGACCAAAGGGCCTGATTCCAGCCGGATCCAGCAGCGCTTCATCACGGTCAACGGTCCGATGAAGCTCGAGGCCCTGAGCCGCGTGCTCGAAGCCGAGACCAAAGAAGGGGTGATCATCTT
>JAAZUZ010000054.1 GCA_018623875.1 Synechococcus sp. HW_metabat.21 | reverse complement strand
TTGGAATGCATCTGATTCGCTAACGACTTGACCTGACGCTGAATTGGAACTCCATCGGCTCCATTCATCTCAATGGATCTCAGCCAAACGGTGGCAATCGTCGTTGTGTGGACTGCGTGAGCACCTCGGTCGGCATGCCCACTGCATAGCCCTTAGCACGCACTACACGTCCGGCGCTCTCGATAGGGTTGAACACGAACAAGACAGGTCGATGCGCCGTTTTTTACCGCTGCTGATTGGCGTGATTGTGACGCCCCTGAGCGCCGCAGCGCATCACGAGACGATGCTGGCGCACGCCATTCATGAAGACGAGACGAACCTTCCCGTGAGTCGCGGGAGGGTTGATACCGGTTCGACCGAGCAGATCTATCTGATGCTCAAGGACGGTGGTTCCTTCTCAGTCCCCATCCCAATGACGAACCGGTTCAAATGTGAACTGGAAGGAAAGAAGTGGGTTGAGACGCCGATCAAGGGCGTCGACGGACGATGGAAGGCGTTCTGGTGCGTTGCCGGGATGAAGTAACAGGACAACGGACTTGGTACTGATTCGCGTCTTTTTCCTATGCCGTCACGCTGACTCGGCACTGAGAAAGACACATTCAATACAGGTTAGTCCTTATACAACTCCATTCCATTCCGTCTGATCAGCATTCTGATGGAATGCGCGATCAGGATTAAAAAAACAGGTCGGAAGCCAATCCCACTCAGCACACCCGAGCGCTGCATTCAATGCTGCCTATGCGACGCATCGAGTCAAGCTTTGGGCCAGCTGATAGAGGAAGACGGTGTGAGCGCCCTCCCGGCTACGCAGGACCTGGCAGAACGCACCGAACGCAATGAACTTGAGCATTACGTTGCGGCAAAAGGCAAACAAGCATCCAAGTAAACAGTCAAAGCCCTTTGCATGACTGGACCCTTATACGTTAAACAAGAACTCCATCACATCACCCTCTTCAACGACATATTCCTTGCCTTCAGCGCGAAGCCATCCCTTGTTGCGCGCTTCTGACAGAGAACCCGCTTCAAGCAGCTCCTTGTAGCCAATCGTTTGCGCGCGAATAAAGCCGCGTTCAAAGTCCGTGTGAATCACACCGGCGGCCTGGGGTGCGGTCATGCCGGCCTTGATCGTCCAAGCCCGGGTCTCTTTCTCACCGGTCGTGAAATAGGTGCGCAGGCCCAACAGGCTGTAAGTGGCACGAATCAGGCTCTGCAGACCACCCTCTTCAACACCTAATCCCTCGAGGAATTCAGCGCGATCCTCTTCCGGCAGCTCGATCAGCTCGGCCTCAACCTGCGCAGAAATCCGAACCGTCCCGGCACCCTCCTTCTGGGCGAGCACGGCGACTTCCTCGCAGTAGGCATTGCCGCTGGAGAGGTCATCTTCGCTGACGTTGGTGGCGTAGATGATCGGCTTTGCCGTCAGCAAACCCAAGGGTTTGATCATCGCGGCCTCTTCGTCCGTGAGGCTGACGCTGCGAGCGGCACCGCCCTGCTCAAGCACCGCCTGGATGCGCTCGAGGGCCTCGTCCTCCACCTGGGCTTCTTTACTGGTGCGCACCTGCTTCTTCAGACGCTCCCGGCGCTTCTCCACCTGGGAGAGATCCGCAAGACCGAGCTCCAGGTTGATCACCTCGGCATCACGGGCCGGACCGACAGAGCCACTGACGTGAATGACGTCGTCGTTCTCAAAGCAACGCACGACATGGACGATGGCGTCCACCTCACGGATATTCGCCAGAAACTTGTTTCCCAGACCTTCCCCTTGGCTGGCGCCCTTCACGAGGCCGGCGATATCCACGAACTCCACCCGCGTGGGGATCAGCTCCTTGCTGCTGCTCAGATCCGAGAGCTGCTGCAACCTGGGATCCGGAACCGCGACCACACCGGAATTCGGCTCAATGGTGCAGAAGGGGTAGTTGGCAGCTTCAGCCTGGGCATTGGCCACCAAGGCGTTGAAGAGGGTCGACTTGCCCACATTGGGCAGCCCCACGATTCCGGCTTTAAGCATCGATGGAATCTACGGTTTGCCCCCCATGACGGTGATCCGTCCCTCACCGAACCCCCGCAAGCCCCCCACTGCCAGGAAGACTGGTGAGACACACGGAGCCCAACAGGTCAGCGCGATGCTCCAGCAACCCCGTCGCAAACAACCTGTTGTCACCTGGCTGCAAGGCAACACCTTGAGCCTCAAACGCCTCGCCAGCGATCGCCCCTGGCTGGCCCGGCGCCGCTTCTGGGCTGCGGCCCTGGCTGGGACCGTCGCGATCGCCGGCGGTGCAACCGCTCTGAACCTCAGCCGCAGCGCCAAGCAAGCCCGCAGCTTGAGCATCTACACCGCAGTGGCCCAAGAGGGGTCTTTGCCCGGACTCGTCACCGCCAGTGGTGAGCTTGAGGCCTTCCGGCTCGTCAACGTCAGCCCTAAGCGCCAGGGGGTCCTCAAAACCGTCTACGTCGAGGAAGGCGACAGCGTTCAGGCCGGTCAGGCCCTGGCCTTGATGGATGGTGGTGACCTGACCGACAGGCTCGAAGAGCTCTCCGCCCAACTGCAATCGGCCAAAGCGCAACTGGCCCGCAGCCAGAGCGAACTCCAACGCCGGGAGAACCTCGTCCGCAATGGCGCCATCAGCCAGGACAACTACAACAGTGCCAAGGCGACCTACCTGGTGGACCGCGCCGCCGTGGATGCCGCCCAGCAACGGCTCGAGCAGCGCGAGATGGAGCGCAGTGAGTTGATCGTTCGTGCCCCCTTCGCCGGGATCATCACCGCACGATTCGCTGACCCCGGGGCCTACGTGACCCCGACCACCTCGGCGTCAGCCTCAGCCGGCGCCAGCAGTTCCTCCATCGTTGAGCTCGCCCAAGGGCTCGAAGCGGTCGCCAAGGTTCCCGAGAGCGACATCGGCCGGATCAAGTTCGGTCAAACCGCCTCGGTGCGGGTCGACGCCTTTCCTGATCGCCGCTTCAAAGCCCAGGTGCGTCAGATCGCACCGCGGGCGGCCAAGCTCAACAACGTCACCTCCTTTGCGGTCACCCTGAAGTTCGTCGAGCCGGCGCCCGAATTGCGCATTGGCATGACGGCCGACATTGACTTCAACACCGGTGATCTCCCCCCGCGCACCCTGGTACCCACCGTGGCGGTCGTCACCGAGCGCGGAAAGCCCGGTGTCCTGATGGTGGGCCCTGGCAACCAGCCCAAGTTCCAAGCCGTCACCCTTGGAGCCAGCAGCGGCCGCAACACTCAAATCCTGGATGGACTCCAGTCCGGAACACGAGTCTTCATCGACCTGCCCCCCTGGGCGAAGCGCAGGGGCGATTCCAATTAAGTCACGCGGCCGCCGCGTGGCGGCGCTCGTTGAGGAAGCTTCGGCAGGCCTCGAGGATGCGCGTGCTCGCCTGGCCGTCCCCAAACGGGTTGTGGGCTCGTGCCATCTCTTCGTAGGCCTCGGCGTCATCCAGCAACAGGGAGGCCTCCCGCAGGATGTCGGCAGAGTCCGTACCAATCAACTTGGCAGTGCCAGCGTCGACGGCCTCGGGCCGCTCGGTGGTGCGCCGGAGGACCAGGACCGGCTTACCGAGGGCCGGCGCCTCCTCTTGAAGACCGCCTGAATCAGTCAGAAGCAGGGTCGAGCCACGCATCGCGGCCACCAGACGGTCGTAATCCAGGGGCTCCGTCAAGAAGGCCCGCGGATGATCACCGAGCAGCGCCTGCAGGGGGTCGCGCACGGTGGGATTGCGATGCAAAGGCAGCAGCAAGGCCGTATCGGGGTAGCTCTCCAGCACAGCCAAGAAGCCCTTACCGATCTCCTGAAGTCGCTCGCCCCAGTTCTCGCGGCGATGAACCGTCGCCAGGATCACTCGCTGCTTCTCAAAGTCCAAACCCGGAAGTTCAAAAGGCGGAGCCTTTTGGGCCATCAACAGGAGGGCATCGATCACGGTGTTGCCGGTCGTGATGGTCTGACCAACCACGCCAGAGGCCGCCAAGTTTCGGGCCGAGACGTGGGTCGGGGCGAAGTGCAGCTGGGCGACCTGGGAGATCAGACGGCGGTTGGCCTCCTCGGGGTAGGGATCAAAGATGTTGTCGGTGCGCAGTCCCGCCTCCACGTGGCCGACGGGGATCTGCTCGTAAAACGCCGCCAACGCAGAGGCGAAGGCCGTTGTGGTGTCCCCCTGCACCAAGACCAAATCGGGGGGGAACTGCTCAAACTCCGCCTTCAATCCCTGCAGCGCCGCACAGGTGATGTGAGTCAGGGTCTGCTTAGGGGCCATCAAGGCCAAGTCGTGATCGGCCTGCAGGTCAAACAGGTCCATCACCTGGGTCACCATCTCCCGGTGTTGGCCGGTGAGCACCACCCGGGTCTTGAAGTCGTCGGACTGCTGGAACGCCTGGATGACCGGAGCGAGCTTGATCGCCTCCGGACGTGTGCCCAACACGATGCAGACGTTGTGGGGAACGCTCACTCGAGGGGCCACGACCAGTCGCTTGGATCCTAAAGATGGCGGGCAGAAAAGCTGCCCACCCGTCGCTTTGCCGCAACAGTGGCTGCAGCGAGGCTGCGGGCAGTGAGCAACAGTTCGCCCTTCCCGATCGGGCTGTTTCCAAACCAGGGACACGCCCCTCAGAGCACTCCCACCCCCCAACCGGACGCGCTGGATGGTTCCCTGCAGGGCCGCCAACCCAGTTCGCTCCAAGGCATCGTCAAGCTCGCCGCCGAGCAGGGGTTCTCCGATGTCCATCTCGGGGTCGGCGAAGAACCCCGCTACCGCGACCGCGGCGCGATGCTGCGGACGGGTTGGCCCATCACCGAAGCCGCTGGCTTCCAGGCCTGGATGCGGGAAATGCTGAGCCCTGCCCAGGTGGATGCCTTCCAGCGGGATAAGGAGTTCGACGGCTCCCACGCCTTCCCCTTTGTCCGGGTGCGCATCAACCTGCTGGAGTCCCTGCGGGGGCCCGCCATGGTGCTCCGCCTGATTCCCCAGACCATCGCAACCCTGGAGGAGCTCAAGCTCCCCGCCGTGCTGCAGGAGCTCGCCTCCAAGCCCAAGGGCCTCGTACTGATCACAGGCCCCACCGGGTCAGGGAAAAGCACCACCCTCGCCGCGATGATCGACTGGATCAATCGCAACCGTTCCTGCCACATCCTCACGATTGAGGACCCGGTCGAATTCGTCCACAGCAGCCAGCAGTCCTTGATTCGCCACCGAGAGGTGGGGCCGCACACCAAGCACTTTCACAACGCCCTCAGGGCCGCTCTTCGGGAAGACCCCGACGTGATCTTGATCGGTGAATTGCGCGACGGCGAAACCCTCACCACCGCCCTTGAGGCCTCGCAAACCGGTCACCTGGTGTTCGGCACTCTCCACACCAACTCAGCGGTGAAAACCGTGGAGCGGGTGCTCGGGATGGTGCCGCCCCAGGACCAGCCCAGCCTCCGCCGTTCCTTGGCAGAGAGCCTGCTGGGGGTCATCGCCCAGGGGCTCATCAAAACAACGGACGGCAAACGGGCCGCCTTTCACGACATCTTGATCAACACCGATGCCTGCAAGGACTACATCGAGCGCGGTGAACTCGATGAGATCGAATCGATCATGTCCCGCAGCGGTTTTGACGGCATGCAGACCGCCAACCAATCCCTCAAAGCTCTGGTCGAACAGGGGCGTGTCGCGGGTGAGGTAGCCCTGACCCAAAGCCTCAAAGCCAACGAGCTCGCCCAGGCCCTACGCGGAAAGGACTCGAATTAGCGCCGAGGGCTCAAACCTTGCCGGCGAGGCGGGCGATCAAAAGGACGCTCAAACCAACAGAAAGGCCAACCATCGCCATCCGGCCGTTCCAGATCTCAGCCTGGGGCGTAAAACCTCGCTTCCACTGGTTCAGCTCTTCAGGAGCCGCTTCAACCACTTGATCCGGGGTAGGAGCGGAATCTGCAGTGGCCATACCCTCTGCTCGCGAAGTTTGACCACCCTACGGACTTCAGAAGGGAGGCTGGGGTTCATAGAGAACCGGGGCTTCCTCAAGGGCCAAGCGGGGGGTCACCGCCAAGCGGATCGAGCTCTGACCGCCTGCTTTAAAGCGCTGTTCAGCGGCCACGCCAATCATCGCGGCGTTGTCAGTGCAATAGGCCAAAGGCGCCACCCGCCAGTCCAGTTGCAGGGCTTGGCAGCGCGCCTGCAAACGATCCCGCAAGCGACGGTTCGCCGCCACACCGCCCACCATGACGATGGTCTTCAGGCCTTGGTCGCGGGCACAGCGGGTCGTGCGCTCCACCAAGACATCCGCCACCACCTGCTCAAAGCTGGCCGCCACATCGGCCAAGGGGAATGGGTCTCCGCCACCTGCCTCCTCCGCCCGGAGCTGATTCACCAGGCGTAGAACCGCGGTTTTCAAACCGCTGAAGCTGAAGTCGTAGGGGTGAAAGCCCCCCTCCGGCAGAGACACCCGTCCTTTGGGTAACGGAAAACGCTTGGGATCACCGCTGGCGGCAGCGGCCTGAACAGCCGGGCCGCCCGGATACCCCAGCCCAAGCAGCCGAGCCACCTTGTCAAAGGCCTCGCCAGCCGCGTCATCGCGGCTACGGGCCAAGCGGCGATAGGAGCCGGGCCCATCCACGCGAATCATCTCGGTGTGCCCGCCACTGACCAGCAAGACCAAATACGGGCCGGAGGGCAACGGGTCCCCCAAGTGCACCGAACAAAGGTGGCCCTCCAAATGATGAACGCCAACGAAAGGTTTGCCGTGCAGACGGGCCAAGCTCCTGCCGGTCACTGATCCCACCAGCAGCGCACCGACCAACCCAGGGGCCGCCGTGGCCGCAATGGCATCCAGCTCGGCGTAACTCACCCCGCTTTCGGCCATCACCTGCTCAATCAGATGGGGGAGCGCTTCGACATGTCGTCTCGACGCGATCTCAGGAACGACACCACCCCAGCGGGCGTGTTCTTCGATCTGGGTTGCGATGGCACTCGCCAAGACCGTTTGATCGCGCACAACCGCAGCTGCTGACTCGTCACAACTTGTTTCGAGCGCCAGCAACGTGGGCATGAGTTCTGAAGGACTCTCTTACTGTCCGGAAGTGACATCCTGCCGTGCAGCAGCTGGACCTGACGATGCGCCGCCTTTTTGCAGTTCTCATTTCTGCCCTGCTGATTTTCGGCTTCGCCCCCGTGGCGAAAGCTGATGTCGCAGGTCTGACCCCCTGCGCTGAAAGCGCACGCTTCCAATCCCGTGCCGCCGCCGCCTCCACCCCTCAGGCGAAGGCGCGCTTCGAGATGTATAGCCAAGCCTCCTGCGGCGAAGATGGCCTTCCCCACCTGATCGTGGATGGTCGCCTCAGCCACGCTGGTGACTTCATCATCCCCGGCATCGCCTTCCTGTACATCGCTGGTTGCATCGGCTGGGCCGGTCGCAACTACCTGATGGCCATCCGCGGAAGCAAGGATGCCGCCATGAAGGAGATCCAGATCGACCTGTCTCTGGCCTTCAAGAGCACCCTGGCTGCTGCCACTTGGCCCATCGCAGCTTTCGCTGAGTTGAGCGGCGGGAAGCTGACCGAATCCGACGACAAGATCACCGTTTCCCCTCGCTGATCGCGGCGGGTTACTTCCACTCTTTCAACGTCTTTTCCGATGAAAAAGTTTCTGACCACCGCTCCGGTCTTCGCCGCGATCTGGTTCACCGTCACCGCCGGCATCCTGATCGAATTCAACCGCTTCTATCCCGATCTCCTCTTCCACCCGATGTGATCGGCAGACGCCACAGAAAAGGCCCCCGGAAGGGGGCCTTTTTTATTGGAAACCGATCGGGACTTCAGCCCAGGCCCATCAACTGCTCCAACTGCTGCAGAGCCTCGGTCAAATCGCCGTTGACGATGACCGCGTCAAATTCAGAGGCGGCCTGCAATTCCACCTTGGCCCGCTCCAAGCGCTTGGCGATGGCCTCCTCGCTGTCGGTGCCCCGGCCGCGGATCCGTCGCTCGAGCTCCTCGAAGGAGGGGGGCTCAATAAAGATCTGAAAGCCGCTGGGAAAGCTGCGGCGCACCTGACGCGCCCCCTCCAGCTCGATCTCCAGCAGAACCGGACGCCCAGCTTGGAGCTGTGCCTCCACCGGTTCACGCGGGGTGCCGTAGCAGTTGCCGGCGAATTCGGCCCACTCGAGCAGGCCGCCCTGCGCCACCTTCGCGTCGAAGTCGGATCGCTGCAGGAAGAAGTAGCTCTGCCCATCGACTTCACCGCTGCGAGGCGCGCGGGTGGTCGCTGAAATCGAGAGCCAGATGTCCGGGTGACGCTCCAACAGCGCGCTCACCAGCGTCCCCTTACCCACTCCACTGGGGCCCGTGATCAGGAACAACCTGCCGCTGGAGGAGGGCGCTTCCGCCATGGGGACTCAACCGTGGCCCTGCAGAGTAAGAGTGCCTCCGCCGCGAACCCGCGCAGACCATGGCCGCCCAGCACCTCCAGGCCATGGATCTCACCAGCCTGCGCGCCGTGCTGGCGGAACTCAGGCCCCAGCTCGTCCCCAGTCGCTTTGAGAAGGCGCAGCAGGCCGATGGGCACACCATTCATTTGGGGTTCCGCACCTTGGAGCGGCGGCTCTGGCTCGAACTGAGCTGGCTTGCTGAAGCCCCCCGGCTGCTGGAAATCCCGGCGCCCCCCAAGCAGGGGGATGGCAGCACCCTCGCCCAACAGCTGCAGCATGGACTCAGCGGACTCGCCCTAACGGGCCTCCGGCAAGAAGGTTGGGAACGCGTGGTGGAGCTGGACTTCGCCCCGAGGCCCTCCGAGTCACCTCAACGGAGCCTGGTCCTGGAATTGATGGGCCGCCACAGCAACCTGTTCCTCCTGGATCAGGACCGCAGGGTCGTGGCCGTGGCCCGGCAGGTGCGCGAGAGCCAATCGCGCCTGCGCCCGATTAGCACCGGCGACATCTACCTACCGCCGCCGCCCATGGGCGGCCGTGGCCCAAGCAGGACAGAACGCTTCGAGCACTGGAAAGGGGAACTGCAGTTGCTCCCCCTTCCCCTGAAACGCGCCCTGCCCAGTGCCTATCAAGGCATCAGCCCAGCCCTAGCGCGGCAATTGGTGGGCGGGCTCGGCGATGACCTGCTCAGCCAATCCGTCCAGGACCTCAGTGAGACCAGCTGGAAACAGCTCTGGCAGCGCTGGCAGCAGTGGCTCGAGGCTCTGGAGGAGGAGCGGTTTGGCTTCCGCCTCGAGGAGGACGGGGGCTACTGCTGCTGGGCAACCGGCGGCCCAGCCACCAGCCTCAACGCCGAGCTCGCGGCCTATCACCAGAGCCGCCTGCAAGCCAGAACCTTCAGTCAGCGGCAGCAGAGCCTCAAGCAGCGCCTTGAGCGGGCCCTCGAGCGTGAGCGCCAGCAACAGCAACACCAACGATTGCTCCTCGATCAAGTGGAGAGCAGTGATGGCCTCCAGGAGCAGGCCGACGCGCTGCTCTGCCAAGCCAACCCCAGCCGGGAGACGATCAACGAGGCCCAGAAGCTCTACAAAAAAGCCCGGCGCCTGCGGCGTTCCGTTGCCTCTATCACCCCCAGGCTCGCCCAGCACCAACAACAGATCGACCAGCTGGAGGGCAGCCTGACCTTTCTGGAGTTGATCCAACTGGAATGCGACCGGGACCCGCAAAGCGGGCTCCAGCAACTCAAAGCGCTCGAGGAGGACAGCGAGCGGCTCTGGCAACGCCAACCCACGAACCGCAAGGAACGTCGGCGGCCGCAGGGGGATCCATCCCCCTTGACCCTGACCAGCTCGCGGGGGCTGTCGATCCAGGTCGGACGCAACCACCGACAAAACGAGTGGATCAGCCTGCAGCAGGCGCGCAAGGGGGATCTCTGGTTTCACGCCCAGGAGTGCCCCGGAAGCCACGTGGTGCTGAAAAGTTCTGCAGCTCCTGCGGAGGAGAGCG
>JAAZUZ010000199.1 GCA_018623875.1 Synechococcus sp. HW_metabat.21 | reverse complement strand
TGATCGGGCGCCGGCTCAAGCAGGTCCTCAACGATGTGGAGCACGCCAAGGCCGCCCTTCAACGCAAGGAGCAACTGCACCTCAGCGGCCGGGTGAGCTGGGAAGCACCCGCACCCCTTGAAGAACTCGAAAAAGGCGAGAACTGGCTCAAACACCGCGAGCGCATGGGGGCGCTGCAAAACGTCCCGCGGGACTTCCACCCGGGGATCTGGAGCCTCCTGCACCACTGCCGCGGTTTGGTCATCGGCGACAAGCTCGAACGCCGCAACCGGCTTGAGAGCGCGCCGCTGCCCAAGGAGAAAACCCCCGGCGAGCGCAACTTCGCGGTGCACGTGGAGCACCTGCTCAGCAAGATCGAAGCCCCGGAATACAGGCGCCTCTGCATCGAGACCCTGGTGACCCTGATTGCTTTTGTTGATGCCAATCCGGAGGTCAGCGTCGATGACGACCTCGTGCTGGATGTGGTGATTGGCCACGCCGTTCGGGTCGGCTGGCAACAGCGCCACCCCGAGGCGGATACTGCCGACTACGGCAGCCATAAAGGCGATGCCTGGGAAGCGTTCTACCGCTCGTCACCCGCTGACTGCCGCCGCTGGCAACTGCAGGCCCTCAAGGAACTGGCTGAGATGGCCTGAGCTAGATCGGCTCCGGCAGGGTCATGCAGATGTTGGCCTGCTCAACGCACTGTTCAATCAGATCGGCCAACAGCAGGGCCCGCGAGGCCTGAGGGCCATCCACGGCGGGCTGTTCTTCACCGCGCACGCACTGTAGAAAGTGCTCGAGCTCGGCAACGAGGGGATCGACCGGAGAGGTGCTGACTTCTTCGATGAAGCCGTCGTTTCGGTACAGCAGTTCGCCGTGGTCAGCGCTGAAGGACTGGTGCGTACGCCGGTGGATCTGCAGGCTGCGGTTGAGAAAGTCCGTTTCCACCAGGGCACTCCGGCAGTGGGCCGAGAGGCTGCGGATTTTCCGGTGGGCCATCTTGCTAGCCGTCAGGCTGGCGACAACACCGTTGGCGAAGCCCAAGGTGGCATTGACGTAGTCGATCGGGCCGTCGGCGCTGCGACCACCGGCGGCGGCCAGGCGCACCACCGGAGCCTGAGCCAACTCGAGCACCAAATCGATGTCGTGGATCATCAGATCCAGCACCACCGAGACATCGTTGGCGCGGTCGGGATTGGGGCTGTGGCGGCGCGCCTCCAGCACCACGACCTCTTCGCCAGCGACCACCTTGACGAGCTCGCGGAAGGCTGGGTTGAAGCGCTCGATGTGCCCCACCTGCAGCAGCCGACCAGCGGCCTTAGCGGCCCGAATCAGATCGGAGGCCTCGTCTTGGGTGGCCGCGATCGGCTTCTCGATCAGGACGTGGACCCCGGCGTCGAAGCAGGCCATCCCGACCCGGTGATGCAACAGCGTCGGCACCGCGATGCACACCGCTTCGACTTCCTTGAGGAGATCGGCGTAGTCAGCGAACCAGCGGCAACCGAACTGCTCGACGGCCAGTTGGCCGCGATCGGGGTCTGGGTCCGCGACGCCAACCAGCTCGGCATCCTTGAGCAAGCTGAGCACCCGGGCGTGGTGCCAGCCCATATTTCCAATTCCGATCACTCCAACGCGGACTGGCTTCATGGCGTTGGGGTTCCGGCGCAGCAATTATCAGGGATCAGAGGTCCTCTTCGCTGCTGGATTCCGCCAAACGGCGACTGATCTCTACACGTTCAATCCGCGGGCCATCCATGGCCAGGACCTCAAACTGGTGCCCCTTCCAAAACACGCTTTCCCCAGGTGAAGGGATGTGCTGGAGCCGCTCCAGGAGAAAGCCGGCCAAGGTGTGGTGCTCATCGGATTCCGGCAGTTGGAGGTTGAGCTCCCGGTTGAGCTCATAGATCTCGAGATCACCGGCCACCAGCCAGCTGTGGTCCTGCAACTGCTGCAGATCCTCCTCGGGATTTTCGGGATCCTCTTCCTCGCCGACGATCTCGCTGGTGAAGTCAGAAATGGTCACCAGACCCTCGGTGCCGCCATGCTCATCGACCACCAACAGCAGCGGCTGACCGCTGCGAATTAAGGGCAGCAATTCCGCCACCGGGGTGGTCTCTTGCACCTTGGTCACCGGCGTGACGTAGGGAGCCAGGGGCGTGTCGCGCGTCAGCAGGCCCTTCGCAATCGGCTCAGCCAGGCGGCGCAGGTCCAGCACGCCACGCACGTCATCGAGGGAACTGCCCAGGACAGGGAAACGGGCGTGATGGGTCGTGTGGACCGCCTCCATCAATTCGCCAAACCGCACCTCAAGCGGCAGGGTGACCATCCCGGAGCGGGGCACCATCACCTCCCTGACCTGGGTGTCGCGCAGGGAGAAGAGCCCTTCCAACATGTCCCGCTCATCCGGCATCAAGCCGGTGACGCTGTCGGACTCAATCAGGGTTTCCAGCTCACCGGCGGAGAGGGCCGGCACCAACTGGTCCCAGTTGCGGGGCAAACCCAGAAGACGCAGCACCCCATCGCCGAGGCGCTCCACCACAGCCAGAAACGGGGCCAGGGTGCGAATCAAGTTCTCCAGCACCGGAGCCAGGCGCAGGGCGGTGGCCTCCGGCCTGTGCAGAACCCAAGCCTTCGGAACAAGCCCACCCACCAGGGTGGCCAGCAGCACCAACACGGCAAACACACCGAAATCCCACCAGACCTGCTGGCTGGAGGCGGCGGAAAGGCGCTCCGCCAAAGCGCGACCGCTCCAGCCCAGGGCCAACAGCGTCATCGCCATGCCGAGTTGGGTGGCCACCAGGGCCCGGCGCAAACGACGCTGCAGGCGGGCGACGGCAGAAGCTCCGGCGTGACCGTCCTCCTGCAGCAACTGAACCCGGGTCGGACGCAGGCGGATCAGAGCAAACTCGGACGCCGCGAAAAAGGCCAGCAGGATCAGCAGGGCCGCCGGAGCCAGGAATCGCATCGCCAAAGAGTGGGGGTCGCGAGGATCGAACTCGCCTAAGGCGGATTATGAGTCCGCTGCATTCACCAGATTGCTAGACCCCC
>JAAZUZ010000198.1 GCA_018623875.1 Synechococcus sp. HW_metabat.21 | reverse complement strand
GCGGGCGTCTTTCAGATCGCCTTTGGCCTGCTGCGGCTCGGTCGCTACGTGACCCAGATGCCTTACACGGTCATCTCGGGCTTCATGAGCGGGATTGGCCTGATCCTGATCATCCTCCAACTGGGCCCCTTCCTCGGCCAAGCCAGCCCGAAGGGCGGCGTCATGGGCACCCTGAACAACCTGCCCCAACTGCTGGCGAACGCACGGCCCACCGAGATCAGCCTGGCGGTGATCACCATGGCGATCCTTTGGTTGACCCCAGCGGCCGTCAAAAAAATTGCGCCCCCGCAACTGATTGCTCTGGTGGTGGGCACCGTGCTCTCCCTCACGCTGCTCTCGGGCAGCGGCGGCGAGGAAATCCGTCGCATCGGGGAAATCGCCTCAGGATTCCCTGCCCTGCAAATCCCCCACTTCGAGTTGGGCGAGCTGCAGCTGATGTTCGTCGACGCGGCAGTGCTGGGCATGCTCGGCTGCATCGATGCCCTGCTGACCTCGGTGGTGGCCGACAGCATTACCCGCACCGAGCACAACTCCAATAAAGAACTGATTGGCCAAGGCCTCGGCAACCTGGCCTCCGGCCTCTTCGGTGGCCTGCCCGGCGCCGGCGCCACCATGGGCACCGTGGTCAACATCCAGAGCGGCGGCCGCAGCGCCCTCTCAGGCATCAGCCGTGCCCTGATCTTGATGGTGGTGATCCTCGCCCTCACCGGCGTGGCCGCCCAGATTCCCCAAGCCGTCCTCGCGGGCATCGCCTTGAAGGTCGGTGTCGACATCGTCGATTGGGGCTTCATCCAGCGCGCCCACCGCATCTCGATCAGCGGCGCGCTGATCATGTATTTGGTGATTGCACTCACCGTTCTGGTGGACCTGATTGCCGCCGTGGGCGTTGGCGTCTTCATCGCCAACATCCTCACGATCGACAAGATGAGCGCGCTGCAAAGCAAGAGCGTGAAGTCGATCAGCACCGGCGACGGCGACCTCGAGATCAGCGACGAAGAACGTCAACTGCTTGACGCCGCCCGCGGTCAGATCCTGCTCTTCCAGCTCAACGGGGCAATGATCTTCGGGGTTGCGAAGGCCATCGGCCGCGAGCACAACGCCATTGGCGATTGCCGCGCTGTGGTCTTCGACCTCACCGAGGTCTCCCACCTCGGGGTCACCGCCGCCCTGGCGGTGGAGAACGCGGTCGAGGAAGCCATCGAGAAGGGCCGCGAGGTCTTTGTGGTCGGGGCAACGGGCACCACCAAACGCCGCCTCGAGAAGCTGGGGCTCTTCAAAAAATTGCCCCCGGAGCGCACCGGCCTGGACCGTCGCCTGGCGCTTCAACAGGCCGTCAGTGCGATCGCTTGAGCCATGGCTTGGCATCCCCACCTCTGGCACCCCATCACCCAGGTGGCGCGCAGCGACGCGCCCCAACGGGTGGTGCGGGCCCATGGATCACTGCTGGAACTTGAAGACGGCCGTGAGCTGATTGATGCCATCAGCAGCTGGTGGGTCACGCTCCATGGCCACGCCGAGCCGACCATCGCCGCCGCCATTGGGCGCCAAGCTCAGACGCTAGAGCAGGTGATCTTCGCCAACTTCAGCCACGGGCCCGCCGAACAACTCGCCAACCGCCTCAGTGCCCACACTGGTTTGGAGCGGCTCTTCTTCTCCGACAACGGCTCCAGCGCCGTCGAGGTCGCCCTGAAGATGGCCTGGCAATGGTGGCGAAACCAAGGCAGTGAACGCCGCCAGTTGATTGCCTTTGAAGGGGCTTATCACGGCGACACCTTCGGGGCAATGGCCGTTGGCGATCGCTCGGTCTTCACCGAGGCCTTCGAAGAGCTGCTCTTCGATGTCACCCGACTGCCATGGCCGGCCACGCACTGGGGTGACACCTCCATCGAGGAGCGGGAGGCCGCCGCCCTCACGGCCCTACGTGAAGCTCTCGAGACCCCTACCGCAGCCCTGATCGTCGAACCCCTCATCCAGGGGGCCGCGGGCATGCGCATGGTGCGCCCTGAATTCCTGAAGGCCGTCGCCGAGGAGGTGCACGCCAGTGGGGCCCTGCTGATTGCCGATGAGGTGATGACCGGTTTTGGCCGGACGGGGGCGCTCTTTTCTTGCCAGCGGGCTGGGATTCAGCCTGACCTGGTGGCTCTCTCCAAAGGGCTGACCGGCGGGTTCTTGCCGATGGCGGTCACCATGGCCAGTGAGCGCATCTACGCCGGGTTTATCAGCGAGAGCGAACCCACCGCGACCTTTTTCCACGGCCACAGCTTCACCGCAAACCCCTTGGGTTGCGCCGCAGCCCTCGCCAGCCTGGATCTTCTGGAAGCCAACCCGGAGGCCTACACCGGTTTTGAGGCGCGCCATCAGCCGCATCTCGAAGCCCTCGCGCAGCACCCCAAGGTGCGGAATGTCCGCTGCACCGGGACCGTGGCCGCCTTCGAGATCGAGGCTGGCGAAACCAATTACCTGAACCCGATCGGCAAGGTCATCCAGCGCCACTGCATCGAGCAGGGGGTGTATCTCAGACCGCTGGGCAACGTCGTGTACCTGCTGCCGCCCCTCTGCACAAGCGATGCACAACTGCAGCAGTGCTACGGCGCGCTGCAGTCCTGCCTCACGCAGCTCTAGGCCGGAGGGAAATAGCGCACCAGGGTGAAGACCCGGCTGCGCCGCTCGTTGAGGGCCTCACGCATGTTCAAGCCGCGCTGGTTGAGCAGCAGGTGATCAAACCGCCGCCGGGGAATCGCCATCGGCATCACGATCGTGAATTGACTCTCCGGGCATCGGGCTTCCTCCTCCGCCACAAACTGGGCAAAGGGATCGATCAACGAAGCGAAGGGACTCTCCAGCAGGCGCAACTCAAATTGAGGCGCATCGCCGACGAGGCGATGCCAACCCTGACGCAGCGCCTCGAAGTCGTCGTTCGGCTCACAAACCCAAACGCCAATCACCCGATCCGAAACCTGGGCGGCGTAGCGCAAGGCCTCCAGCGTGGGCCGGCTCCAGGACGCCAACCAGACGATGCTCTGATTCTCCAAAACGTCCT
>JAAZUZ010000053.1 GCA_018623875.1 Synechococcus sp. HW_metabat.21 | reverse complement strand
GGACCATTCCCAATCGGAGCGAGACCGAGCTGCAGCAGTGGCAGCGTGAGGGGCGGCTCCAGGTCCGCAGCGCGGCAGCGTTCCGTGCGCTCGCCCTAGAGCAGGGAATCGAGCAGGCCTACCGCGAAACCCATGTGGTGGTCGCCAGCGATGCCGAGCTCACGCAGCAGGCCTCCTTGGTGCTGCATCTGGGCCCCAGCGACCCACCGATCCGGGTGCGTCAAGTGAGATTTGGCCCCGCCGAAGGCCATGGCGGCCACGGCAATACCGACCTGGTGATTCCGATGGGATCGGGGGGAGCCCCCCTGCTCAGCGCCCTGCTGGAGGGTCAACGGCTGCCTCTCTCGATCGGCGGAACCCCAAGCCAGCAGCAGCCCAAGGTCGAGCTGGAGACCGAACTGGGATTAGCGGAGATCCCCTGCGGCCGCCTGCTGCTGCACCGCGGCATCTGCGAAAACGGCGTCGTGGCCGTCAGCAGCCGGGAAGGACTGACGCCGACGCCCTGGGGGCCGGTGCTGGGTCCATGGACCAGCGCCCTCTACAGCTGTAGGGGCCCCGGCAGCATTGGTCTGAGCATGCCCGGACTCCAGGACCTCGGAGCGGGATCCCCGGTGCTGGTCGGAGGAGCGATCGGCTGGGTCAGTGGACCGGGGAGCGGTCACAACCCCGCAACCAAACGCAGCCCCAGCGGCCATGCCCTTGGCCCAGGGGCCTGCTGCGCCCTTCAGGTGGACCTCCACGGGCTGCAGCCTTCTGCGATCCGCTCCACCCGTTTGCCCGATGGCAGTAGCGGGCTGCTGGTGGCCATTGCCGCACCCATTCCGCTGTTGAACCGCAGCAGGGCCGAGCAACTGCTGGCCACGGCAGAGGCACTCTCGGCACCTCTGCTGGACTTCGGGATCCCCCGGCGCGTCCGCCCCAGCCCAGCGAGCGCGTCCTACGCGGAACTCCTCAGCGGCAGCATCCGTCTTGGCGAGCGACAACTCAGCGCTGCACCGGCCCACAGCCCAAGGCTGGCGGAGGAGGCGGCCGCCCAACTCGAGGAGATGCTGCAAAGCGGAGCCTTCCCCTTGCGCTTACCCCTCGCCCCCCTATCGAGTGAACGGACTGTGCGGGCGCTGAACTAACCCCGCAGGAACCGACACGGACCAAAAACGGCCGTAAGCTCCCCACTCCATTGCGTTTCGACCAAAGCCATGGCTGATGCTGCTGCCCCCCAGCCGGACGCCGAGCAGCAGCCTGAACTCCAGGCCCCGGAAACCGGCACGTCTGAAGTAACGCCTGAATTCAGCGAAACCGTCGCCGCCGAAGCCGAAGTCGCTGCCGGCGTCATTCAGCCCGAGGCGGTCGCCGAGGTGTTGGAAGCGAAGCAAGAGGAGGCAACACCAGTCCCCGCTGCCGCTCTGGAGGAGCCGGTCGCCCCCGAACCACAGCCCAACCCCGAGCCGGCAAACGCCTTCATTCCCCAGGTGGCAAGCACGACCGATGTCCCGGCCAGCGCTGCAGCCCCGTCCTCCGAAGAAGAGGGGGGCGAGTGGGAACTGCTGGTCGAGAAGGTCAAGCAGTGGATCTCCAGCGGCCAACTGCAGCAGCAGTGGGAGACCGCCCGCACCCCGATCACCCTGCTGGCCGGTTTGATCGCCGTGTTGGTGGTTCTGCGGATCTACAGCTCCCTTCTTGGCGTTCTTGAAAGCCTGCCGCTGCTCCCCGGACTGCTCGAGCTGGTGGGGGTCATCAGCGTGGTTCGCTTCAGCCTGACCCGCCTGGTCAAGAGCAGCGATCGCCATGAGGTCATCGATGGCCTGAAGCAGCGCTGGAGCAGCTTTCGGGGCAATCGGTAGCAGACGACCTGAGGCCAGCAGCAGTCAGGCCGGTTGATAGCTTGGCTTGATTGCTTCAAAAGGTCTCAGGTGGACATTCAGCTCGGCCGTTCCCGTACTGTGCGCCGCGCCTACGGCATCGATGAAATCGCCCTGGTGCCTGGTGGTCGCACGGTTGATCCGGCCGTCACCGACAGCAGCTGGACCCTGGGCGGAATCAGCCGCGAAATTCCGATCATCGCCAGCGCCATGGACGGCGTGGTCGACGTTGGGATGTGCGTCGAGCTGACCAAACAGGGCGCCCTCGGCGTGCTCAACCTGGAAGGTGTTCAGTGCCGTTACGACGACCCGAACCCCGCCCTGGACCGCATTGCCTCGGTGGGCAAAGACGAGTTCGTGCCGCTGATGCAGGAGCTCTACAGCCAGCCCGTCCGGGAAGACCTGATCCGCAAGCGCATCGCTGAGATCAAGGAGCGCGGCGGTATCGCCGCGGTGAGCGGCACCCCTGTCGCCGCCTTGAAATTCGGCAAGGCCATCGCCGAGGCCGGTGCTGATCTGTTCTTCGTGCAGGCCACCGTTGTCAGCACCGAACACATCGGCCCTGAAGGTCAGGAAAGCCTCGATCTCGAAGCCCTCTGCCGCGACTTCGGCGTTCCCGTGATCATCGGCAACTGCGTCACCTACGACGTGGCCCTGAAACTCATGCGCGCCGGCGCAGCGGGCGTGATGGTGGGCATCGGCCCTGGTGCCGCCTGCACCTCCCGCGGTGTGCTGGGCATCGGCATTCCCCAAGCCACCTCGGTTGCCGACTGTGCAGCGGCCCGCGACGACTACATGAAGGAAAGCGGCCGCTACGTGCCGATCGTTGCCGACGGCGGCATCGTCACCGGCGGTGACATCTGCAAGTGCATCGCTTGCGGCGCCGATGCGGTGATGATCGGTTCTCCCATTGCCCGCTCAGCGGAAGCTCCGGGTCGCGGCTTCCACTGGGGAATGGCCACGCCCAGCCCCGTGCTTCCCCGTGGCACCCGCATCAAGGTGGGGACCACCGGCAGCCTGGAGAAGATCCTGCGTGGACCGGCCTCCCTCGACGACGGCACCCAGAACCTGCTGGGCTGCATCAAGACCTCGATGGGCACCCTGGGGGCTCGCACCCTCAAGGACATGCAGCAGGTGGAGGTCGTTGTCGCTCCCTCCCTGCTGACCGAGGGCAAGGTTTATCAGAAGGCCCAGCAATTGGGCATGGGCAAGTAAGCGATCGCGTTAGCCTCCGGGGTGTGTGGGCCCAAAACCCTCACACTCCTCACACCCCCCGGCTCGGCGCGTCCGAGCTTTCACTCTTTGAAGGGCCCGGCGTCTTCCGACGCCAGAACCCCACCACCCAGTTACGAGTTCCTCCAGGCCTCTGCCGAAGCCCAAAACTCGTTGCTAAATTCCGAAAACCCTGATCCCTGACCGGATGTCCAGCGCCGCAGCCGTCACCGACGCTTCCTTCGAGCAAGACGTGCTCAAGAGCGATGTACCCGTTCTTGTGGATTTCTGGGCGCCCTGGTGCGGCCCCTGCCGCATGGTCGCTCCGATCGTTGACGAGATCTCGAAAGAGTTCGAAGGCAAGATCAAAGTCTTCAAGCTGAACACCGACGAGAACCCCAACGTCGCCAGCCAGTACGGCATCCGCAGCATCCCCACCCTGATGGTCTTCAAGGACGGCCAAAAGGTGGACACTGTTGTCGGCGCCGTGCCCAAGACCACCCTCTCCGGCACCATCTCCAAGTACCTCTGAGCGTCAACGGCCCAGGCCTAGACCTCTTCTCAAGCCCGGCCATTGGCCGGGCTTTTCTGTCCTGATCCCCTGCGATGGCGATCGAGAGAAGCCCGCTTGAGGCGTTAGCCGATGCCCTCAAGGGCCATCCGCAACGCCGTTCGATCGAACGCAGTGTTGTGCGGCTCCTGGAGATCGCCCGCAACAGCAGTGATCCCGATGAATGGCGACTGATCACCGGGGCCCTGGCAGACATCCGCGATGGCTTGGACGTCTTTGCCCCCCATCGCCAAACCCGCAAGGTCACCGTGTTCGGCTCCGCGAGAACCGAGCCCAGCGAGGCGGCCTATCCCTTGGCCGAAGAACTCGCCCATGAAGCAGCACGGCTCGGCTTTGAGGTGATGACGGGTGCCGGCGGTGGCGTCATGGAGGCCGCCAACCGCGGAGCCGGCTGCGAGAGCAGCATCGGCCTGAATGTGGATCTGCCGTTTGAGCAGCACGCCAACCGCTACGTGAACGCCTGCGATGGGCGCCTGCTGCATTTCCGCTACTTCTTCACGCGCAAACTCTTCTTCCTGAGGGAGAGCGATGCCCTGGTGGTGATGCCCGGAGGGTTTGGCACTTTTGATGAGCTCTTCGAAGCGCTGACCCTGATCCAGACCGGCCGCACACCGCCAATCCCGGTCGTGCTTCTGGCTCCGGAGGGCGACTCCTTTTGGAGTGACTGGCTCGTGACGATCGAGCGGACCCTGCGGGAGCGGGGACTGATCTCCCCGGAGGACACCGCTCTCTTCAAGCGGGCCAGCAGCGCCGCTGAGGCCCTCGAGCAGATCAGCCGGTTCTACCGGGTCTTCCACGCCGTGCAGTTTGCGGAGGAGAAGCTGGAGTTGCTTCTGCACTGCCCCCTACCCGCAGCCACGCTGACGGAACTGAACCGTCGTTTTGGTGCCCTGGTGGATGAGGGGAACATCAGCCAAGGCGAGAGCTCCGATCGCCACGGCATCCTTCGGCCCTGTCTGCGTTTCCACCTGGATCGGCGCAAGGTGGGCCTGCTGTATCAACTCATCGATGTCCTGAATGGACTACCGCTGGAGGTCCCGCCCTCGATCGAGCAACCTGGTCAACGTGTCTGCACCCCTCCGCCCGCCCCATGACGCGCATCGGCCTGATCGACTACGGGATGGGCAACCTGCACTCCGTGCAGCGGGCCTTTGAACGGCTCGGCTGTGAGGTGCGGATCCTGCAGCAGGCCGAAGCCATGCAGGACTGCCAGGCCCTCGTGCTCCCCGGCGTGGGGGCCTTTGACCCGGCCATGGAACGCCTGAACGCCTCTGGACTGGTGCCGGCCATCAAGACCTGGTGCAACGCAGGGCGCCCCTTGCTTGGAATTTGCCTGGGTTTGCAACTGCTCTTTGAGGGCAGTGATGAAGGATCAGCCGCTGGCCTTGGTCTGCTCGCGGGGCACATTGCGGCACTCCCCAAAGTTCCCGGGCACCCAATCCCTCACATGGGATGGGAAGCCTTGATTCCAGGGACACCCTCCCCGCTCCTGCCTGAGGGATCCCCTGAGAGCTGGGTGTACTTCGTGCACTCCTTCGCGGCGCAACCCAGCGACCCCAGCTGTGTGACCGCCTCGGTCTCCTTCGCAGGCCAGCCCGTCACCGCCGCGGTCTGGCAAGGCAGCGTTGGCGCCTGCCAATTCCACCCAGAAAAATCCTCTGAAGCCGGCGAGCAGCTGCTGCGGCGCTGGCTCAGCTGGGTCGAGGCCCAGGCATGAGCCTGCGGCTCAGCGGGGGACGCAAACTGCAGAGTCCCCCTGGAGAGATCGCCAGGCCGACCGCCTCGCGGGTCCGCCTGGCGGTCATGAACATGCTGGCGGCGGAGCTTCCTGGCGCCCACTGGCTGGATCTCTTCTGCGGCAGTGGCGTCATGGGCTGCGAAGCCCTCCTAAGGGGCGCATCCCAGGTGGTGGCAGTCGAGCAGGACCGGCGCGTCAGTGCGATCGCTCGCAGCAATTTGGAGACGGTGGCCTCTGGCCTGGAGCCGCGGCCAACCCTGCGTGTCGTCCAACAGGAGGTCCTTCGCTGGCTGGAGGCCCCCCAGGGGGAGGGCTTCGATGTGGTCTATGCGGATCCCCCCTATGCCGCAGGTCTCTACGAACCCCTCCTGGAGCGGCTAGCCGCTGGGGAGTGGCTTCGGCCCCATGGCCTCGTCCTGCTGGAGCACGCAACAAAAAACCCGCCGGAGCTTCCGGCGGGCTGGGAGGTGGAGAAGCAAAAGCGCTACGGCAGTTGCAGTCTCGTGATGCTTTCGCGCTGCTGAGATCAGCCGCCCAGGGCGCTGCCGCGGCGGTACTGGTTCCAAGCTGCCACGAACAGGCCAAGCAACGTCACGGGAATCAGACCGAGCACGATGCCGCAGAGCAGGGGTTCGATCATGGAAGGAGCAGCCAGCTTTGGTTGCACAATTCTCCCACGCCCATGGCTGGGTTCGTGACCGATCTGCACCAACCGTGACTGCACAGACCCCATCCCCCACCCAGCAACCCCAGCGGGGACTGATCTCGGCGCTGGTGCTGCTGACGGCGATCTGCGTCACGCTCGTGCTGCTGGTGGTCGTCATCCCAGCCGCACGCAGCGATCCATACACCCGCACCACCCTGCAATTGAGCGGCTCGGCGGAGCAGGGAGAACAACTGTTTCTGTTGAACTGCGCCGGCTGCCACGGGATCGCCGCCCAAGGCTTGGTGGGGCCGAACCTCCACAAGGTCGACAACCGCAAAAACAACCGCCAACTGATTCAGCAGGTGGTGAGCGGCCGCACCCCACCCATGCCCCGCTTCCAGCCCGAACCCCAGGCCATGGCTGACCTTTTGGCCTATCTCCACAGCCTCTCGTGACGCTTGCGGTGGTGCTGGTCGAGCCAGCGGGCCCGCTGAATGTGGGCAGCGTGGCGAGACTCTGCGCCAACTTCGACGTGGACGCGCTGCGCCTCGTTGCACCCCGCTGTGACCACCTCGGCGAGGAGGCCCGGCGGATGGCCGTGCACGGCGAGGCGCTTCTCGAGGGCGCCCAGCTCTTCCCCAGCCTGGAGGCTGCCCTGGCGGATTGCCGCAGGGTCGTGGCCACCAGCGGGCGCATCGAGGAAGAAGCCCTACCGCTGAGTGGTCCTGCAGAGGCCCTGTCCTGGTTGCAGGGGGGCACCTCCGTAGACGCTCCAGCCGCACTGGTGTTTGGCCGGGAAGACCGGGGCCTCAGCAATGGAGAGCTGCTCCAGGCCGGGCGAATCCTGCGGCTGGACACCAGCGAGGCCTATGCCTCCATGAACCTCTCCCACGCCGTTGCCGTCTGCCTGCATGAACTGCGGCGTTGCCCGCCTGCGCCGGCAGCCCCCCAGCCGGAGCCCTGCCGGCGGGAGCAACTGGAGGCCGCCCTCGCGGATGCGGAGGAGCTGCTGCTGGAGGTGGGATTCCTCTATCCCCACACCGCCCAGGCACGCCTGGGCAAGGTTCGGGCCCTGCTGCAACGGGCCGAGATCCGAGATGAGGAGGTCGCCCTACTGCGGGGAATGGTGCGTCAATTGCGTTGGGCAGCCCGGCGAGACTGCCCCTAACGTCTGAGCCCAAGCTTCGATCGCTTCCGTGGGCGCAGGTCGGTCACAACGTTCAAAGCGCTCCAGCTGGGGCGCGCCGGTGCGGTTGGTCCTGCGGCTGCTGGTCATGGGACTCGGGCTCGGGGTGATTGCCGGCACCGGCTTGAAATTGCTGGCCCCCAAGCTGGGGCAAGGGGCTGCCCAAGCCGTCAAACCCCAATCGCTGCTGGCGCCCCCCGGACGGCCGCTCCCCCGAGGCCTGGACCTGGGGCGTTTCGAACCGCGGCTCGAGCTCACCGCCTTAAGCAAGCGCTGGGCCCAACTCGCTGCCCGATACAAGGACCTCACCGTCAGCGGCTACCTGCTGGTGCTGGATGACGGCCGCTTTGCGGAGCTCGCTCCCCATCGCCCTCTGCCCGCCGCGAGCTCGATCAAGACGCCGATCCTGCTGGTGGGTCTGGAGGACCTCGATGCCGGCAAGTTGCGCTGGGACGAACGCCTGACGATGACCAAGGAGGTGGTCGGCGGGGGCGCCGGCTGGATGGCGAACAAACCCGTCGGCACCACCTTCCCGTTTTGGGAGGCGGCCAACGAAATGATTCGCGTCAGCGACAACACCGCCACCAACCTGCTGATTCAGCGGGTCGGCGGAAAAACCATCCTCAATGCCCGCTTCCAAGCCCTGGGGCTGACCAGCACGGCGGTGAACAACTGGCTGCCGGATCTGGACGGCACGAACACCACCAGCGCCTATGACCTGGCGCGCTCGATCGCCGTGGTGGATACGGGGGAAAAGCTCAGCCCACGGGCGCGCGATCTTTTCCGGGAGGTCATGGGCCGATCCCGCACCGACAGCTTGTTGCCCCTCGGCATGTTGAGGGGCCTGGGTGGGGATTCCGCGAACCCCAACAGTGCGCTGATGGCCCACGGGGTGACCGTCTACAACAAAACCGGCGACATCGGCATTGCCTACGCCGATGCCGGCCTGATTGAACTCCCCGACGGCAAGCGCGCCGTGGCGGCCTTCATGGTCAAGGGCCCCTTCAACGACCCGCGCTCCACCAACTTGATCCGGGCCATGGCTGGAGAGATCGCGAAGAGCCTGGTGCGCAAACCCGCTCCAGCCAAGCCCAAGAAACCCACCGCCTAAGGGAGCTCGCGATGCTGCCAGTCCTCCTCGCCGCCAGCCCAGCCGCTGCCCCGGTTCTGCGCCCGCAAGAGGTCCGCGCGCTGCCAGGAGGCCTCGATGGGGTCTTGATGCTGAACGACAACAACCCCGAGCTCATCAGCGGGCCGGGGATCCTGCTCTCCACCTTTGGAGGAAGCGGCCACCTGGACGTGCCACTCAGCGGACGCTTCGACCTCTTCAGCCACCACGTCTACGCCGGCACACCCGAGCAACCGGACTCCACCATGTGGCTGGCGGTGGTAGCCCAACCGCGGGGCGATGAACCGGTTCAACTCAGCCTCTTGAGCGGCTCCACCGCCCTCTCCCAGGCCACCGATGGCCGCGAGGCCCAGGCGCCCTTCCTGCCGCTGCCGGAGCGAATGCGCCAGGACGGCTCCACCTACGCCGGTCCAGGCAGTCGGGTCGCCACAGAACTGCTCCTGCGCCAGCGCAACCCGGACCTACCCAAACGCTGGACCCTGGCCCCTGGCGCTCCGACCACCCTGTTGCTGCTGCCCATTCCCGTGCAGGGCCTCGATCCCCTGCTGAATGGCCGCAATCTGCAGCTTCGCCTCCAGGCCAGCGGCCCGCTCAGCGTGGCCACGCTGGCCGCCTTTGGAGAGGGGAACAAGCCCCCGAGCACGCCTGCTCTGCAACAACTCTTGGCCTCGGGGGTCCTGAGCCCGAAGGAGCACAAACCCACCCCACGGGGTGCCCGCGGGCGCATGGTCTATTCCCGGGTCAGCGGCGTGCAAGTCGGCAGCACGTGGAGCGCCGTCATCACCGATCCAGGTCAACCCTGCCTCTCGAGCACCGCAGCGCCCATCTCCTGGCCGATTGCCTCGCTGGAGCGCGGCACCCTCGGCACAGCCCAGGTGCAAACCGCAGAACTCAAGGCTCACTACCCCGGCACCGCCTGGGCCGCCCACGGCAACTACGGCGTCGCCTACGACATCCGCATCCCCCTCTGCAATCGCTCCAAGAGCAGCGCCGAACTGGCCGTCGCCCTGGAGTCACCCCTGAAAACCGACAAAGCCATCGGTGGCCTGCGCTTCAACAGCAACCCCTCCCGCTCGGTGATGTTCCGCGGCACGGTCGAACTCAGCGGCCTCGACGGCGACGCCAGCCGCCAGAGCTTTCATCTGGTGCAGCGGGCCGGAGCACAGGGACCAGAACTCGGCCGCATTCGTCTAGCCGCCGGAGGCCAGCGCGAACTTCGGGTGCGCCTGATCTACCCCGCGGATGCCACCCCGCCCCAAGTGCTCAGCCTGCTGCCTGTGAAACAATCGCCAGCACCGCCAGACAACCTCCAGCCGTGACGCAAGCCCGCAAGCGCAGGGTCTTTCCCTTCACCGCCATCGTGGGTCAGGAGGAGATGAAGCTGGCCCTGCTGTTGAACGTGATCGATCCCCGCATCGGCGGCGTGATGATCATGGGAGACCGCGGCACCGGCAAGAGCACCACGATCCGCGCCCTGGCTGATCTGCTGCCCGAGATCGATGTGGTCACCGGAGACCCCTACAACAGCTCCGCCCAGGACCCCGATCTGCAGAGCAGCGAAGTGCGTCAGCGCGCCGAGCAAGGGGAGCAACTGACCACCGAGAAGCGCCAGGTGCCGATGGTGGACCTGCCCCTGGGGGCCACCGAAGACCGCCTCTGCGGAACCATCGACATTGAGAAGGCACTCAGTGAGGGTGTCCGCGCCTTTGAGCCCGGCCTGCTGGCCAAGGCCAACCGCGGCCTGCTCTACGTCGACGAGGTCAACCTGCTGGACGACCACCTGGTGGACGTGCTGCTC
>JAAZUZ010000197.1 GCA_018623875.1 Synechococcus sp. HW_metabat.21 | reverse complement strand
TCCGCGCCGGAGGCCGGCCCGATCAGCTGGGCTATCCGGAATCACCCGCTGCACCAGTGCCCCATCCCGCTCAGGCAGCTGCAAAAGCGCATTGGGGTCTGCGTTGTTGTCGCGGGCCAAGCGGGGGTTCAGGGGAACCAACTGCAGGCCCAAGTAGGGATGCACCACGGAATCCCCTTGGCTCAATTGGGCCGCGACACCCTTGGCCAGGTTGATCGGGATCGCAAAGCCCAGTCCAGCCCCAGGACCTGAACGCACCAACGTGTTGATGCCAATGACTTCGCCGCTGGCATTAATGAGGGGACCACCGGAATTGCCTGGATTAATCGCCGCATCGGTCTGGATCAGCTCCAGGCGTTTATCCGAAAAGCCGAGGCTGGTGATGTTGCGGTGCAGGCTGCTGACGATGCCCAGGGTGACGGTCCGCTCGAGGCCGTAGGGCGTCCCCAAAGCGATCGCCCAATCCCCGACGTCCAGCGCACCGGAATCGCCGAGGGGAGCGGCCTTCAGTCCAGGGGTCTTCGCGATCCGGACCACCGCCAGATCGGTCACGGGGTCAATGCCCAACACCGAGCCCTCAAGCTCTTCTCCGCTGGCCAGAGTCACCTCGACCCGTTCGGCACCATCGACCACGTGGGCATTGGTCAGGACCATGCCTTGGCCATCGATCACGATCCCCGAACCTTGGCCACGCTCGCGGCTGTTCGGGATCTGATCGCCAAACATCTCCCGCAGGAGAGGGTCACTAAAAGAGGGGTCCAGCCCAAGACGCGGAACGGTTCTCTCAGTGTCGATCCGCACGACCGCAGGGCCCACCCGCTTGACGGCAGCCGAGACGAAGCTGTGGTTCGAAGTCCCGCCGAACTCAGCTCGGGCCGGAGCCGCCGGCATCCACGCCAAAAGAACGAGCGCCAGAGCCAGCAGCAAGCGCACCACGATCCGCGACAACCCCAACGTGTGCCAAGGCTAGGCAGATTCCAGGGGGGACCAGCGCAGCAGGGTGGAGACCACCGCTCCGGAATCCTGCAAGTCGAGCCAACGGGCTCCGGGCCAATCCGGACGTTCAAGGGGGCAGGGCTGAACCGCCGCGAACGCGGCCAGCGAGGAGGGGCAGGCCCAGAGAGGGATCGGAGGACCTCCCCCGGTGCGCTGCAGCTGGGCCTGCCAGTGCTGATGCACGTGGCCAAACAGAACAGCCTTCAGCGCTGGGGTGCGCCGCAGGAATCCCAGCAACGGTTCTGGATCCTGCAGGGCGATCGGATCCAAGCCTGGGTCACCGATGGCCAGAGGGGGATGGTGCAGGGCCACAACCACGGGCTGACGGGCCGCCCGCAGCTGCCCTTCGAGCCAAGCCAACTGCCGCAGATCGAGGAAACCCGCCACACAACCGCTGCGGTGACTGGACAGCATGAGCAGGGTCCAACCGCCAACATCCACGGCTGCCGGGGCGATCACCGCCCGCCGCCCCAAAGCCGCACGCAGCAAAGCTTGGTGGTCATGGTTACCCGGGGTCAAAGCCAGGGGCACCTGCCGAAGCGCCTCCACCTGCTCCAGCGCATCCAGCAGACACCGGTAGCCACCCCAGCTCTCGTCCTGGCAGAGGTCCCCGGTCATCAACAGGAGATCCGGCCGCCGATTGATCTGCGTCAGGGCCTGCCGCAGGCCATGGACGAGGGCTGCCATCGAGGGGCGACCACGGCACAGGCCATTGGGATCCGCCAAGAGGTGGGGATCACTGAACTGAAGGAGGCCAGGCACACCAACCAAGCGGTTCGTTCGCCCTAAGTTGCCCCTTCTTGATCAAGCTGGCATGGCCTCCGTTCCACCGGGCACCCGTCAACGCTGCGCTCTCTGCCAGGTGGAGATTCAAGGTCTCGTGGGTGGCCTCGAGCAGGTGCACTTCAGCCAAGGGCAACCCTCGACCCGCTCCAAGCTCTACGCCCGCGTTTGCCAGTACCTCCGCACCGACGAACAAAAGGGGCAGTGCCTGAACCAGGACCCCAGCCTGCGTGGGGAGACCCAACCGGGTGACGCCTACATGGAACCCCCAGTCGCAGACCTCGGCGCCATGGGTGCCTGACGCCACGAGGACGATCGCGTAATCTTTGGAGGTGCCCGGCGGGCACCTCTGAATGAACAGTGACGACTCCCTGGGAGCCACTGATCACTCAGACAGCAGATCACTGCAGGTGCCGGACGGGTTGCCCGTTCCCCTGTTCCCTGTCCAGGCTTTGCCGCATCCCCTGCTCCCTGACCTCCAAAGCCTGGCGAGCCAGGTCGCGGAAGCTGCTGGATTCCAGGTCTGCGGCCTTGAACTGCTGACCCATCGGATCCCGATGACGCTGCTGGTCCAGCTGCGTCTTGCCGATGGAGGAGACGTCAGCCTGGATAACTGCGCCAGCTTCAGCGGAGTGCTGGGCGACGCCATCGAGAACAGCGGTCTGCTCGAGGACGCCTATGTCCTTGAAATCAGCAGTCCGGGTGTCAGCGAGGAGCTGAGCGATGACCGTGACTTCCGCAGCTTTCGCGGCTTTCCGGTCTCCATTCGCTACCGCGACGCCAAATCGGGGGGCGACAGCGAGCGCGAGGGCCTTCTGCTCGAACGCGATGGGGAGAACGTTCTCCTCAATGTCCGCGGACGCACCGTTCGCATCCCTCGCTCCGATGTGATCAGCGTGAAGCTCGTCACTCCCAAAGAGGGCTAAACCCTCCCCCCCCTCTCCATCCCGCACCCAACCACCTGCCATGGCACTGGTCCTGCTCCCCGGTCTCTCCAACCTGATCGAGGACATCAGCGAAGAGAAGAAGCTGCCCCCTGCGGTGGTGGAAGCGGCTCTGCGTGAAGCCCTGCTGAAGGGTTACGAGCGTTACCGGCGCACCCTCTACCTGGGAATCAGCGAAGACCCTTTCGAAGAGGATTACTTCTCCAACTTCGATGTCGCCCTCGATCTGGATGAGGAGGGCTATCGGGTGCTGGCCTCCAAGATCATCGTGGAGGAGGTCGAGAGCGAAGACCACCAGATCGCCTTAGCCGAGGTGATGCAGGTGGCTGAGGACGCCCAGGC
>JAAZUZ010000052.1 GCA_018623875.1 Synechococcus sp. HW_metabat.21 | reverse complement strand
GAAGCCCAGTGGTTTGCTCTCCCAGCCGGGGCTTGGTCCGGGGTTGTCCGCGTCCTTCATCACGGCCGTGCAGTCCCAGTGGCCTGAGGCACGCCTGGTCCATCGCCTCGATCGCGACACCTCAGGCCTGATGGTCGTGGCCCGATCCGCGGCAGTCCATCGGCAGTTAAGCGTTGCTTTTGCCGATCGGCAGGTGGAGAAGCGCTACGTGGCCGACGTGTCCGGTGTCCCCGCCGAGGGGCAGGGCTGGATTGAATACCCCATTGCCAAGCGGCAACATCGGCCGCCGCTCTACGGCGTCGATCCTGCGGGCAAACCCTGCCGCACGGGATGGCAGCTGTTGGAGCAGCATTCGGGCTGCAGTCGACTGGGCTTGCAGCCAGTGTCCGGTCGCTCCCATCAGCTGCGGGTGCATCTGCAGGCCTTAGGGCATCCGATCTTGGGCGACCCGCTCTATGGCGACACACCGGCGGCCCGGTTGCATTTGCACGCCTGCTCCTTGGCGTTCACTCACCCCAGTGATGGTCGCTGGATGGCCTTTGAGTCCGCCGTGCCGTTTGTTTTGCCCTAGCGGTTGCGGGGGGGCAAACCTGTCCCGGCGCGCAGCAGATGGCGCCATCGCCGAATCCGCCAGGCGGCCAGGGCCAGGGCGATGCCCGCTGCCAGCGCGAGCGCTCCAGAGATCCCCGGACCACTCCAGGCCGCAGTCAGACCGGCCATGGCCACCAGGATCCAGCAGATCGGTTGCAGACGTTTCAACCGTTGATCGGCGCCGGAACAGCTGCGGCAATGGCGGGTGTGGGCTTCAAACCGTTCCATGAGCTCCTGCCGGTTTTGCCGCGCCGGTAGGCATTGGCCCGGGAACGGCTCGCCGCCGTAGCGATTCACCCAGTCATGGAGCGCTCGGACGTAGAGGTCTGCCTGGGTGGGCAGGTGGTACTGCCGCAGGGCGTCATGCCGGCCGCCCCGCTGCTCGATCACCCGCTCCTGCCAATGCAGAAACAATTGGTCGTCCTCCAGCACGGTGTGATTGCCGATGTGCTGGAGCCATTGGGGGCGCAGGCGCAGCAGGCGCCCCGGCCAGGGGGAACGGAATTGGAAGGGAAAGCGGGCGATCAAGCGGCATTCCCCGGCGCGGGTTGGCACCGCATAGACGACCGTCAGGATCCGGGCAAACCCCTTGGCGGTGAGGTCATGCCACATCAGGCCTGGAGCCAGGAAGCGGGTGTGCTGGCTGCCGAGCTTTCCGCGCCTCGGGCCCTCCTCCCAGAGGCCGCTGAAGCCATCGCGATCGAAGGCCGTCATGGCGAGGTTGACCGGGGCGGCGTTTTCCCGGCGTCCGACCGTCGCGTGATGGGTGAACGGAACGTGGCTGGCATCCAACACGTTCTCCAGCAGGGTTAGGGCATCCATCGGCAGGTCCCGGAAGGTGTCCTGCACGACCCAGCCCGCCTCCTCGAGTACCGGCACCAGCGGCAGCGGCTGCTCGCTCGCGACTGTGCTGGGGCCGCTGAAAACGAAGAGCAATCCCTGGGCCGTGGCCGTTGCGAAGGAGCGGCAGTGGCTGCGTCCACTGATGCTGCTGCCGTCTTCCGCCTGGGGCTGGCCCGTGCAGTGGCCCGAGCCATCAAAGGTCCAACCGTGATAAGGACACTCCAGTTCACCGGATGCGTTTAGGCGTCCGTCAGAGAGCGGAACGAGTCGGTGGGGGCAGACATCGGCAAAGGCTCGCCAGGTGCTCGCTTGCCGGTCGAACCAGAGCACGAGGTCCTGACCGACCAAGGTGAAGGGGGTAGGGCGATCGCGATCGAGGTCCCGCAGAAACGCCACCGGGAACCAGGCGTTCTGCCAGCGGTTGGAGGACATCAGGCGCTGAAACTCTTGCGGGCGGGAATCGGATAGGGGATGCGGCGATGGCGCATCCGCCGCCACACCCGGACAAAGGCGCGGACCAACAATTCCAACTCTGCCGGGGTCAGGCCACTGGCCGTGAGTTGCCCGTCGCGCCAACGGGCTTCCACGATGCTGCGCACGACATCACGGGCTTGGGTCTCACTGGTGTCCGGGGGCAGTGAGCGCAGGGCGGCTTCACATCCGTCGGAGAGCATCAGGACCGCGGTCTCGCGGCTGCGGGGGGTGGGCCCGCGGTAGCGGAAGTCCTCTTCGCGGATGTTGGGATCCCGCCGGCGGGCCTCATGCAGGAAGTAGCCCATCTTCAAGGTGCCCTGGTGCTCCGGGATGAAGTCCGCTAGCGGTTTTGGCAGCCGGTGGCGCTTGGCGAGCTTGAGACCCTCATCCACGTGGGCTTGGAGGATCCCGGCACTGAGTTGGGGGTCATCCAGTTGGTCGTGGGGGTTGTCGCCCCCTTCCTGGTTTTCGATGAACCACTGAGGGCCATGGAGTTTGCCCACGTCGTGATAGAGCGCCCCGGTGCGGGTGAGGTCGATATCGGCGCCGATGGAGCGGGCTCCCTCCTCCGCCAGGCCGCAGATCATCAGGGTGTGCTCGAAGGTGCCCGGCGCTTCGCAGGAGAGGCGACGCAGCAGGGGCCGCTCGAGATCAGCCAACTCCATCAGGCGGCTGCGGGTGAGCAGACCAAAGAAGCTCTCCACCATGGGACCGATCAGCAGGACCCCCAGGAGCAGTCCCCCCAGCACGAGGGCTTCACCGGTGAGGTCCGCTCCAATCGGCAGGCCCCCATCGCGCACACCACGGAAGAGCTCCAGTTGCAGCAGGAGCCATTCCGCCAGGAGGGCCCCCAGGGGAACGAGCAGGGCCAGTTGCAGCAGTTGAGCGCGGTTGCGTTGGCGATCCGCCAGGACGGCCGTGATCGCGGCCACGGCCGCGGCGACCAGGATCCGCTGGTCAAAGAAGGGTGAGAGGGGCAGCGGCCAGAGCAGGCTCGCGATCGCCAGCCAGGCCAGGCCAGCGGTGGTGCCCAGCCCTTGGGCGAGCAGCAATGTGGGCGGAACCAAAAGGGCCAGGGGGCTGGCGGCGGCGCCCAGCCAAAGTTTCAGCCCTTGGACCAGGGCCAGCAAGCCGAGGACGAGTAGGGCCTGCCGGGGCTCCAGGCTGACCCGGCGGTTGCGGATCAGCAGCACCATCACGCTGGTGGCGGCCAAGGCTTCGCTGAAGTGCAGCACCCAGGCGCCAATCAGGGGCCTGCGGTTCACTAAACCGAAGTAATCCAGCACCGCGTAGGCCTGCTTGCTGATCGGTTCCCCCTGCCGGGCAATCAGTTCCCCCTTGCTCACCTGGATGGTGGGGATTCCCTGTTGGGTGAGGAGCTCCTCCAGCATCCGCTGACTCAGGGCCGGGTCGATGCGCAGGTTGGTGCGCCCCTGAAGTGAATTGGCGACCAGGCGAGCACCGAGGCCCAGTTGCGGCTCGGGCATTCCTTCCAGTTGATGGCGAGCCGCTTTCACCAACTGCTGACGGGCGACATTGCCGACCACCCCTTGGCGCAACATGCGCGATTGGGCCTGGCGCAGTTCACCTTCCCAGCGCAGCAGTTGGCGGCGGCTGGAGCGCTTCAACCAGGCTCGCTCCGCCGGGGCGATATCGATCGGTGCGACCTGCTCTTGATCACTCGCCGCCAGGCGGCTAATGGCCTCAAGTTGGCGATCCAGGCGAGCCTTGAGATCCTGGCTCTGGCGCTCATCGACGACCTGGACATAGGTCCGCACCCCCAGCTGGGAGCGCCGTTGCTCGAGGGCATCGGAGTCCACCACCGTTGCGGCCTTCGGTGCCTTGGCCGTGAACGGAGCGGGAATTCCCGGACGCAGGCTCGGCTCCACGAGCAGGGGCCAGCTGGAGATCAGGGCCACCACCAGAACCATCAGTACGACCCCTGCGCTGGCGCCGCGCTTCCAAGGGGTGAGCACCTGACGCGGCATCTCGAGCCGCAGCAGTTGTTTCCAGAGCCGCTGGAGCCGTTGCCAGAGCTGGTGCACGGTGCTCAGGCGAGTCACGGCGAGGGCATGACAGGTCCCCACGCTAGCCCTGCCATTGCATGCTGAGAGGAGATTGCCCGCCCCTCGCCATGGCTCAGCGTCTCGACGGTCGTCAGTTGGCTGCTGCGTTGGAGGAGCGGCTTGAGCGGGTGGTGGCTGAGCGGATGGCTAAGGCGGGCCGTCCCCCGGGCCTGGCCGTGCTGCGGGTGGGGGATGACCCGGCCAGTGGGGTCTACGTCGCAAATAAGGAAAAAGCCTGCAGCCGCATCGGCATCACCAACCTCGGGGCCCATCTGCCCGCAGACACCCCCGCAGCGGAGGTGTTGAGCACGATTCAACGGCTCAATGCCGATCCGGCTGTCGATGGAATCCTGTTGCAGCTCCCCCTGCCGGAGGGGTTGGACGAGCGGCCGCTGTTGGCGGCGATCGATCCCGAGAAGGATGCCGATGGGCTTCACACCATGAATCTTGGCCGGCTGTTGAAGGGCGAACCCGGCCCCCGCAGTTGCACCCCAGCAGGTGTCATGGCGCTGCTGGACGCCGCTGGCGTCGAGCTCTCCGGCAAGCGGGCCGTGGTGGTCGGCCGCAGCATCCTGGTGGGCCAGCCCATGGCCCTGATGCTTCAGGCCGCGAACGCCACGGTGAGCATTGGTCACTCTCGGACCCAAGACTTGGCGGCCCTCACCCGCCAGGCCGATGTTTTGGTGGTGGCGGCCGGCCGTCCTCGGATGATCGGCGCGGAACACGTCAAGCCCGGGGCCGTTGTGGTGGATGTCGGCATCCATCGCTTGCCGAGTGAGCCGGGTGAGAAGGCGAAGTTGTGCGGCGATGTTCGCTTTGAAGAGGTGGAGCCGATCGCCAGCGCCATCAGCCCGGTGCCAGGTGGTGTCGGTCCGATGACGGTGACCCTGCTGCTGGTGAACACCGTGGCCAGCTGGTGCCAACGCTGCGGTTTGGATCAGCCCTTGGCGGATTTGCTCCCATAGCGGGGCGCGGCCTGAGAGAATCCGCCCGAGCGATGGCCCTGGGCCCAGATCTCCCATGAGCGCGGCGGTGACGACGACAGACAGCACCTCCACGGGGGAGCCAGGCCACTTTGATTTCGCGGCTTACCTGGAGACAGCCCGGCAGCAGGTGGAGCAGGCCCTCGATGGCTCCTTGGGACCGGAGCGTCCCGAGAGCCTGCGGGAGGCCATGCGTTACTCCCTCCTGGCGGGGGGCAAGCGCCTGCGGCCGATCCTCTGTTTAGCGGCCTGTGAACTCGCCGGCGGTGATGCGGCCCTGGCGATGCCCACGGCGGTGGCCCTGGAGATGATCCACACCATGTCGCTGATCCATGACGATCTGCCGGCCATGGACAACGACGACCTGCGCCGTGGCATGCCCACGAACCACAAGGTCTACGGCGAGGCCAACGCGATCCTCGCCGGTGATGCCCTGCTGACCCGGGCCTTTGAGATGGTCGCCCTGCGCAGCCCCGGCGTTCCCGCCGAGCAGTTGCTGAAGGTGGTGGGTGAGCTCTCTTTGGCTTCCGGTGCCCCCGGGCTGGTGGGCGGCCAGGTGGTGGATCTGGAATGCGAAGGGAAAGATGTTGACCTCGAGACCCTCGAGTACATCCATCTGCACAAGACCGGAGCGCTGCTGCGCTCATGCGTGCTGACCGGCGCCTTGATTGCCGGTGCCTCCGACGCGCTCCTGGCGGCCCTGACCACCTACGCCCGCGGCATCGGACTGGCCTTCCAGATCATTGACGACATCCTCGATGTCACCGCCAGCAGCGAAGTCCTGGGCAAGACCGCCGGTAAAGACTTGACGGCGGATAAGACCACTTACCCCAAGCTCCTGGGTCTGGAGGAATCCCGCCAACGGGCTGATGCCCTTGTGGCGGAAGCCAAGCAGGCGCTCGAGCCCTTCAACACCAATGGCTCGGCGGCGCCGCTGCTGGCCCTGGCGGACTACATCACCAGCCGCGATCGATGAGCGCTCCCTTGGTGGCTCTGTTGGACAACGGGGCCCTGTGGTGGGGACTCGCCGCCTGCGGCACGGCCCAATTCTCCAAGCTCGTCATTGAGCTCGTCGTCCACCGCCGCTGGAATCCCAAGGTGCTTGTCGAGACCGGTGGGATGCCCTCCAGCCATTCGGCTCTGCTGACCGGCACGGCCGCTGCCTTGGGCTGGCAGCAGGGCTTTGATTCGGGACTCTTTGCCCTGGCGGCGACCATGTGTTTCGTCGTCCTCTACGACGCCTCCCACGTCCGCTACTCCGCGGGTCTCACGGCAGCCCGGGTGAATGCCTTGAGTGAGGCCTCAGACGAGCAGACCCCGCTGAAGGAGAAGCTGGGTCACACGCCGTTGGAGGTGCTCGTCGGCAGCCTGATGGGTCCGCTCATCTCCCTGCCGGGGCTGGTGCTCGTGGGCTCCCCGCTAAGCCTGGCCCAACACTGGGGCTTGATGGCGATTGGCTGAGGGGGGGCTGACCAGCGGCCAAACGGCGGCGGCCGAGGCCTTTGAGCAGTGGCTCAAGGCCCCCTATGACGGCACCCCGTTTGTGCTCAGCGGTTTCGCTGGGACCGGGAAGACGTTCCTCTCCTGCCACCTGCTGGCCCTGGTGGAGCAGCGGGATTGGTGCTGGACCGTCGTGGCTCCCACCCACAAGGCTGTCGGCGTCTTGCGTCAGCAGCTCGCCTGGGCGGGGCTTCAACCCACCTGGTATCCGAGCACGATCCATCGCTTGCTGCGGCTGAAGCTCAAACGCCAGGGGGATCTGGAGCGCTGTGAGGAAACTGAGCAAACCGCAGGTTCGCTCGAAAACCTCTCCTTGGTGCTGATCGACGAGGCCTCGATGGTCGATAGCGCCCTGCTGGAGATCGCTCTGCGCTGCGCCCATCCCTTCAAGACCCGCTTGGTGTTCGTGGGGGACCCGGCCCAGCTGCCTCCCGTGGGGGAACCCGAGAGCCCCGTGTTTTCGATGGGCCGTGCCGTCAGCGCCAGCTTGAGTGAGGTGGTGCGCCATCAAGGACCGGTCCTGCAGCTCGCCACCGGTTTGCGCAGTGGTGATCTCCCCTGCCGTCAGCCGCCGGCTTTGGGCCTGGTGCAAGACCCCCAGGGGCAGGTCGCGGTCCTGCCCCGCTCCCAATGGCTGGAGGCGGCCCAGGCGGCCCTCAAGCGGGGTGCGGAGCTCGATAACCCTGATCACGCCAGGATCCTCTGCTACACGAACCGGGCCCTCGAGCAGTTGGTCCCCCTGGCGCGCCGCGCCATCCATGGCGAGATGGCCGATCAACTTCCCGTGTTGCCGGGGGAGGTGCTGATGACCCGCTCGGCGGTCATGGCACCGGCCTGCCGCGCCGGTGAAGAGGCCGCCGAGGAGCCCGACATGCTCCTCGGCTCGAACCGCGAACTGGTGGTCCGTGATGTCACCCCCGAGCGCTGTGATCTGGCGGACTTTGGGGTCGGCGTCGGCGATGGCCTGACCCCAACCGTGATCGAGACCCTCAATGCCGATGTCGAGGCCGGCGAAACCCGCTTGACCCTGCGTCTGCTGCCGCCGGTGGGTAGTGCCGGGCGCCAAAGCCTCGATGCGGTGCTCCGCTCCCTGCGTCTCCAAGCCCGGGAGGCGGGTAAGCAGCAGGGGCGCAGCCTCTGGCGCCGCTATTTCCTGGTGCGTGATGCCTTTGCGTCACTCGGCCCCGCGGCGGTGTTGACGGTGCACCGCAGTCAGGGCAGCACCTTCGGCGAGGTCTTCATCGCCGGTGATGTCTTCTGGCCCAGCGATGACATCCTGCGGCGTCAATTGGTCTATGTCGCGGTCAGCCGCGCCTCCCAAGCGGTCTGGCTGAGTGCCGATCACCGGCTGGCCAGTGGCGGCGCGGCCCAGGAGCGCGAGCGCTGGAGCCGTTGGTTGAAGTCCACTAGCTGAGCTGCAGGCCTTCGATGCCCTGCCAGCCGAGGTAGCCCGCCAGCACCAGGCTGAGGCCGCCCACCAGCAGGTCCCCCTTGTTGAAGAGCAGGGTTTTGCCCCGCTCCAGCAAAGGCAGCACCTGCTCACGGCCGATCAACACCGCCAGGAAGGGCAATAGCAAGGCGGTGCTGCAGGCCAAGGTGAATGCGCTGGTGTAGATCGTTTCTTGTAGGCCGGTGAGTCCTGCGGCTAATAGTGCAGAGGCGGTCTTGGCAAACAGGAAAAGGTCGTCGGGGCTGACCACCTCCAGCGCCGAACTCACCCCCAGGAGCAGGGGCAGTGGCATGGCACAAAACCGATCAAGCTGACGGGTCCAGCCCGGGGCTTCTGCACCCTCCTCCTTCCGGTCCAGCAGTTCCTTGAGACCCAGCGCTAGGAGGGCGCCCGCCGCGAGCAAGTCCAGGCCGGTGCGGTGACTGCTGCCTTTCTCCATGGTCAGCAGCAGGCCATGGCCCACGGTCAGCAGCAGCACCACCATGGCGGTCACGGTGAGCATCCAGCCCAGCACCAAGAGCCCTCCGCGTCGAAGGGGGTTGGGCCCCAGGAGCAGCAAGAGCAAGAGGCCGATGTGGAGGGGGCTGAGGGCGATCCCACTGCCATAGGCCAGCAATTCGGCCCAGAGGGTCCCGTTGCTCATCTAGCGGCGAATTTCGAACCAGTCTTCCTTGAGGGGGGTGAGTTGGCTTTGGCTCACGCTCAGCACCTCGGCCTCCCTGGGGCCCCGCTCGCACCAGAGCCGCAATTCGGTCAGTTGATGGGGCTGGCCTTCGGCCTGCACCTCGACGGAGCCGTCCGAGCAATTCCGGACCCAGCCGCTCAGGTCGAGGTCCTTCGCCATCCGGCTGCAGCTTTCACGGAAGCCGACGCCCTGGACGCGGCCGCGCACCTGCAGTTGCCAGCGTTCGATCCGCAGTGCGCTCGGGTTGGGGTGGCGCTGCTCCTGGCGCACCCATTGCCGCACCTTGGTCGTGCGGTTGCCACGGTTGAGTGGCCGCGTATCGGCGATCAGCCAGCCCGGCGTTCCCGACTGGCGCTCCGGCCGTTCTCCTTTCTCCATCTACCCCCCTGCGAAGGCTTGATGTCTTCAAGCTGGCACGGGTTTGGGCTTTCGGCTACGGCTGGCTTTCGGCTGGACGTACCGGTGCATTCCAGTGGATCAGGGCACGGTTCTGCCGCTCGTATCCCAAGACGCAGAAGCTGCCCGTGCCGAGGACCAATTGCGCTCCGCCGGAGGGGCCGCGCCCGAGCCAGCATCCCGCCAGGCTGCGCAGGATGTGGCCATGGGCGAAGAGCGCCACCGGGCAGATCACTCCATCGGCGGCATTGGCGACCTGGCTCGCGCGCGCAATGACCCGCTCGCAGCGCTGCTGGACTTGTTCGCTGCTCTCGCCACCGGGGCAGGGGTGGCTGAAGACGGTCCAACCGGGGACGTGGGCACGGATCTCGGGGGTGGTGAGTCCCTCGTAATCGCCGTAGTCCCATTCCTTCAGGTCCGGCTCGATCTGCGCCTGCTCGCCCAGCCCAGCCAAGTCACAGGTGCGCCGGGCCCGCTGCAGTGGGCTGCTGAAGACCGCCGCAAAGGTCCGTTGCGCGAGCACCGGCGCGAGGGCCTGCGCTTCCCGTTCGCCCTCGGGCAGCAGGGGCAGATCGGTGCTGCCGGTGTGGCGCCCATTGACGGCCCATTCGGTGGCGCCGTGGCGCAGGAGCCAAAGCTGTAGGTCGGCCATCAGAAATCAGCAACCAAGGGGTGTGGCCAGACGGGCTGCAGCGGCGAAGCGCTCGGGGATGGCCGGGCAGCCTCCCCAATGCAGGTGTAGCCAGCTGGCGTGGAGCTGGCCATCGCCCCAGCCTTCAGATCGCGCAGGGCTCCCCCAGCCTTCAAGCTCCCAGAGGGCAGCCTCGCCTGGATGGCCTTGATCCAGCTGCCAGCGGTGGAATTCGTGCCCCCAGAGCGTCTCGCCTCGGCGCACCACTAAGCCATCGCAGCGGGGGGAGGCCTGGCGGTAGCCCAGGCTCAGGCTTCCGCGCCGTGCCTGAAAGGGAAGCAGGCCCGCCATCGGATGGGGGACACCCTCTTGGTCCTCCAGGCCCTGGCCTAGCAGCAGTAAGCCTCCGCATTCCGCATAGATCGGCAGGCCCATCTGCTGCGCCTGCCGCAGGGCGGCGAGGCTGCGGGAGCTTGCCGTCAGGGTGTTCGCATGCAGCTCCGGATAGCCCCCAGGAAGGATCACACCACGGCAACCCTGGGGTAGGGG
>JAAZUZ010000051.1 GCA_018623875.1 Synechococcus sp. HW_metabat.21 | reverse complement strand
TCCGGCGCTATTTCAGAGCGCTCCTTCCAGTGGGTCATGAACTGCCCCGCCTCCAGCGTGAACTCCCAGTGGCTGAAGACCGCCCTGGAGCAGGCCCTGGAGCAGGCAGATGCTGAGGGGTTTGATCCCCCACGCAAGATCCGCTGCTGGCGTTCCTCGATGCGCACGATGGTGCAGCGGGCCGCTGAGCAGCTTGGCCTCGAGCTGATTCCCAGCCGCCGCTGCTACGCCCTGGTGGAGTGGCTCCAGGAGCGTCAGGCCACGGTCTATCCCGAGGAAGAGGGCTACATGGCTGGCCCCCTGGCACCCCCGCCGCAGCCGATCCAGCCCGTCGCTGTTCCCCTGCCGGAGGCGGCCCGCGGCGATAGCTGGTCCTGGGCTTCTCTGCCGATCGGCGTCCTGCGCGACGCGATGACTTGGGACACGAGCTTCTCGGGGGTCGTCCCCTTGCCGGCCTCCTTGGACGATGAGCTGATGGTCAGCGGCCTGCGCCTGTTCAGTGCGAGCCGCTCTTTGGCCATTGCCGGTTGGGTCTCTGGCCTGGAGCCGGTTCGACTGGAGGTCTCTGGTCAGCAACTGGTGCTGGAGGCCGGACAGGAGGATCGCTGGGTCCTCGGTCAGCTGGAATCCGAGGAAGCTGAGGCCGCCGCTGCCGCCTTCCTTGCCGCCCGCAGTCAGGCCAGTGGTGTGCAATTTTTGGCCGTGCAATCCAGTCCCGATCAACCCGGTTTTGATGGCTTCTGGATCCTCCGGGACCTTCCCGATGCCTAACGGGCGCCATGGCTGAGGCCGTCGAGGCCCCCTTCAACCGCCCGGATGCCGGGTTCAATGCCCTCGAGGGCTGGACCTGGATTGGTTGCTATGGGGGCTACTACCTCCAGTCCAACCTCCTGGAGGCCTTTGAACATGGCTTCTTCACCCGCCAGTGGCATGGCCGGGGCCCTGACGTGTTGGCGGGTTATCTCAGCGCTGGGGTCAGCGTTCACCGCCCGCAGCAGGTCCATAGCGCCAAGGTGCTGCCGGCGAGCCAGGCCGCCTCAGAACCTTGGCCCGAGGCCGATGGTCTGGTGGGCGATGCCGGCGGCCAGAGCCTTTGGGTCTGCGGTGCCGACTGCACTCCGGTGCTCTTGGCCGATCCCCGCTCCGGCCAAGTCGCGGCCTGCCATGCCGGTTGGCGCGGCGTGGCGGGCGGCATTGTTTTCGAGGCGATCCGCCAGTTGGAGCAGCGCGGTTGCCAGCGACGTGACCTGCTGATTGCCCTGGGGCCAGCCATCAGCGGGGCCGAGTACCAAGTGGAGCCGGCCGTCCCTGCGGCGATTGCCGCGCAGCTGCAGCAGCTCGATGGGGCCCTGTCGTTGGAGACCGCCCTGGCGGCACTGGAGGCCTGCTGTGCCCTGATGCCGGACCCCGATCCCAGCCGCCAGCGCTTGGATCTGCGTTTGGCGACCCGTCTGCTTTTGGAGCGGGCCGGGGTTCCCGCGGATCAGATCAGCATCTGCCCGCTGTGTACGGCGTCTGAGCCCCTGTTGTTCCATTCCTGGCGCCGCGATCAGGTGAAGGCGGTGCAGTGGAGCGGCATCGTCTCCCAGCAGCTGCCTAGCTGAGATCAAAGCTCAGTTGTCCCTCGGCGGCCTTGCTGCGGCGCGACCGCCCTGTTGTGGTCCGCGGGCGCCGGGGTTCATGGTCTGCGTCCTCACCGGTTTCCGCGGAGCGCCGCAGGCTGAACCAGCTCAACAACGCCATCCAGCCCTCTTGGTCGAGCCGATCGAGGTCGATCGCTTCGGGAAAGAGCTCCGGTGAGCGCTCCTGGGCCCAGAGCACCTGGCTGCCGGCAATGCGATCGCTGCCAAAGGGGGTCAAGTCCTCCGGTAGGCGAGCCAAGGCCAGTGGGATGGCTCCGATGCCGTGGCGTGTGTTGCTCAAGGTCTCCAGGCGCGCCTGTCTGGCCTGTTCGTAGTTCAGGACAGCGGCCGGATAATCCGCCAAGGCCGGGGGCTCCCCCAGTTGGTCGTTGGTGAGTCGCTTGAGCTGCGGCAGCCAGCGGCGAATGAAGAGGCCATGGGGATCGCAGCGATTCACCGCCACCTGCCCCGGGTGGTAAATCCGTGTCCAGGCCTTTGTGCCGCGATAGGTCGCTCCGGATTGCATCGCCCATTGGTAGTGGTCGATCGGACAGTCCCCATCGATCAGGTGCCGCATGAAATGCAAGGCCCCATAGCGCCAATCGATTCCGCAGAGGTTGCTGAGAAAGCTGGCGTAGATGGCCCGGCTACGAAAGTTCAGCTCCAACCAGCCACCGCCTCCCCGCAGGCAATGGGCGGCGGCGTCCACGATCGGAAAACCGGTGCGTCCCTCTTTCCAGGCCTCGTAAAGCTCCGATTGCTCGGCGCTCAGAGGAGTGTTGTCATCGAAGGCGTTCCAGAGGGAGCGCAATTCCAGCTGCGGTAAATAGCGAAAGCGCTGGTGAATCGAGCAGCCCCAACGCAGCCGGCTGAACAGTTGCTGGATGCTGCGCAGGCGGCTGCGGTCGGCCTGCTCCCGCGCTTGTTGACCGGCGGCGGTGAGTCGCTGGAGGCACTGCCTGGGGCTGACGACACCGAACTTCAGGTAGGGGCTGAGCCCGGAGGTCACCTTGGCGGAGGGATAGCTCAGTTCCCAGTAGTAGGTCCGAGCGTCGGGCCCCTCGAGGAACCGATCCAGCCGCTGCAGGGCCGCTGCGCTCCCGGCCTCGGGAATCGGTTTGCCATCGCTGAAGAGCCCCAGGTCACGCAGGTCGGGGACCGGCTTGTCCGGCACCTGCTCGGGTACCGCAACGCGTTGCGGTTCGGCTATGAGCGCTGCGGCCATCGCCCCATGCCACTGGCGGTTCCACGCGCCGTAGGGCTGCAGCTCGGCACTGGCTCCTGCCGGTTCGATCCACTCCAGGGTGACGCCGTTGTCCCGCAGGGCGCGGCCAACGCGGGCATCACGGACCCGCCCAACGAGGCGCTCGCTATCGGTATGGGCCAAAACCACTCGGCAGCCATGGCGTTGGGCCAGGCGAGGAAGAACCTCTTCTGGTTTTCCCCGCTCGATGAGTAATCGCCCTCCGAGTTCCCGTAAACGCGCATCTAAAGCACGCAGGGAATGGAGCAAAAACTCAACACGAGCAACGGCAGTCTCAGGGTGAAACAGCAAGGCGTCATCCAGGACGAACAACGGGATGACAGAGCCTCTTGAGCAGGCCTTCGCCAGCGGTTCGTGATCATGCGTACGCAAATCACGGCGATACCAAACCAACGTCGGCGGCATTGATTGAAAAAAACTCCCGAAAAATCCGCAGATTGGAGACGATCAGCCTTGTGCGATTGCAGGCTGAGTGTGATGATGCAGAAGTTGCATAACTATTGCTCTCATGCTCACCGGAGCTGACCTGCTCGCCAAGGTCAAAGAAATGGGCGACGTGAGCAAATCCGACGTGGTGCGCGCTTGCGGATATGTCTCCACAAAGAAAGACGGCAGCGAAAGGCTGAATTTCACGGCGTTCTACGAAGCCCTGCTCAACGCGAAAGGCGTTGATTTTGGCGGTTCCAGCGCCAAGGTGGGCAAAGGTGGTCGCAAGCTGAGCTTCACCACCAAGGTGCAGTTCAACGGCAACCTGATGGTGGGCAAGGCCTACACCGCCCTGCTGGACCTCAAGCCCGGCGACGAATTCGAAATCAAGCTGGGTCGCAAGCAGATCCGCTTGGTTCCCCTGGGTGCTCCTGACGAAGAAGAGTGAGGCCAATGGCTTCCGCGACGCGGATGCCATCCATCGCAGCGGAGAGGATTCCGCCGGCAAAGCCGGCCCCCTCTCCAGCCGGATAAAGCCCTGGGGTGTTCACGCTCTCCAGGGCTTTTGTTCTGGGAATGCGCACCGGCGAGGAGGTTCGCGTTTCGACGCCGGTCAGCAGCGCATCGTCCATCGCGTAGCCCGGGATGGACTGGTTGAACTGCGGTAGTGCCTCCCGTAGGGCCTCGATCACGAAGTCCGGCAAGGATTGACCAAGATCCGCTGGCACCACGCCGGGGTTGTAGGAGGGCTTGACCGTCCCCAGTGCAGCAGGGGTGGCGCTGCTGGCGGCGAGGAAGTCACCCAGTCGCTGCCCCGGTGCGGCATAGCTGCTGCCACCGAGCTCAAAGGCCTTGGCCTCCCAGTGCCGTTGGAAGGCGATACCCGCTAGAGGGTCCCCCGGGTGGGCGCCATAGCTCTCGACGTCGTCGGTCTCGATGTTGACCACGATGCCGCTGTTGGCATTGCGCTCGTTGCGGGAGTGTTGGCTCATCCCGTTGGTGACGACCCGGCCCACCTCCGACGTGGCTCCCACCACAAGGCCGCCCGGACACATGCAGAAGCTGTAAACGCAGCGTCCGTTGCTGACGTGTTTGACCAGCTTGTATTCCGCGGCCCCCAGCCGAGGGTGGCCGGCGCATGCCCCCCAGCGGGCGGCATCGATTAACGGTTGTGGGTGCTCGATGCGAAAGCCCACGGAGAAGGCTTTGCGCTCCAGGGTCACCCCTTGCTCGTGGAGCATGGAGAAGGTGTCCCGGGCGCTGTGGCCCACCGCCATCACCACCTGCTGGGCCGCAATGCGTTGGCCGTCCGCCAGCTCCACTCCGCAGAGGCGTCGGCCGCCGTCCACCGGCTCAAAACAGAGCTGAGTGACCCGGCTCTCGAAGCGAATCTCCCCGCCCAGCTCCGTGATCTTGCGCCGTAGGCCCCGGACCACCGTGGCCAACTTGAAGGTGCCGATGTGGGGATGGTGTTTGACCAGGATTTCCGGGTTGGCGCCTGCTGCCACGAGTTCCTCGAGCACCTTGCGCCCGAGGTGCTTCGGGTCTCGGACCTGGCTGTAGAGCTTTCCGTCGGAGAAGGTTCCCGCACCCCCTTCGCCAAATTGCGCGTTGGATTCGGGGTTGAACGGTTGGGTCCGTCTCCAGAAGCCAAAGGTGTCCGCCGTTCGCTCCTTGACCGGCTTGCCGCGCTCCAGGAGCAAGGGCTTCAGGCCCATCTCCGCGAGGACCAGGGCGCAGAAATATCCGCAGGGGCCGGCGCCGACCACCACTGGCCGCTGGGGCGCGGGTCTGCCTGGGCTGACCTGGCCCACGAGGCGATAGCGGGTGTCGCTGGCTGGCTGCAGGTGCGGGTCACGCTTGAAGCGTTTGAGCAGTTGGCGCTCGAGTTCCGGTTGGAGTTCCAGCTCCAGGCTGTAGGCGATCTGAATCGCCGACTTGCGCCGGGCATCCACGCTTTCTTTGATCACGCGATGCATGAGCAGCGCCGCTGGATCGATCTTGAGGCGTTTGCAGATGGCTGGAGCGAGATCCGCCTCCTCGTGATCGAGCGGCAGTTTCAACTCGCTCAGTCGCAGCACCACAGGTTCTGAGCCTCCTACCTGTATTCCAGCACCGCACTGCGCCGGCTTCCGCTGCCTAGCCTCCCCGGCAGTTGTGTTGACGCCGTGGAAGCGACCTATTTCGGGGCCAATGGTTGGTTGCTGGAATGGTCCGGACTGCGGGTGCTGGTGGACCCCTGGTTTCGCGGTCCGCTGGTGTTTCCCCCAGGGCCTTGGTTTTTTCAAGGGGAGTTGTCCCAGGCGTTGGACCTGCCAGGGGAGCTTGACCTTCTGCTGCTGACCCAGGGCTTGGATGACCATGCCCATCCCGAGACCCTGAACCTGCTGCCCCGCACCCTGCCGGTGGTGGGGTCGCTGAGTGCGGCCAAGAAGGTGCAGCAGTTGGGCTTCACCCAGGTCACGGGACTGCGCCCTGGCGAGACCACGGTCGTCGGCGAGCTGGCGATTCAAGCCACGGCCGGAGCGCCGGTGCCGCAGGTCGAAAACGGCTACCTGCTGCGCCACCCCGAGGGCAGCCTCTATCTCGAGCCCCATGGCTATCTCGCGGCGGATCTGCCGCCGGAACCCCTGGATGCGGTGATCACACCGGTGGTGGATCTAGGACTTCCCGTCGCCGGTGCCTTTGTGCGCGGTCAGAGCGTCTTGCCGGAGCTGGTGCAGCGCTTCTCGCCGCGGACGGTCCTGGCGAGTACGACTGGAGGCGAGGTGCGCTTCAGCGGATGGCTGAACCGTTGGCTCTGGCAAAAGGGAAGCTTCGCCGAGGCCCAGCAGGCCCTCGGGGCCGCTACTGCGTTGATCGATCCTGCCCTTGGCGCCCGCTATGCCCTAGGGAGTGGTCATGGGGCACACCGTCCTGATCCGCTGGGGTCTTCGTTGGGTTCTGACTAGGGTTGACCTTTCTTGACGGTCCGCATGCTCTCGCGCTTTCCCGCTTGGTTGAAGCCGATGGGCCGTCACGCGGCCTCCCTGCTGGCCCCCGTCGCCGTCCTGGGCGCCATGGCCGCCGGTCCGGCGCTGGCCATCCCTGAAGCCGAGGCGATCAAGAAGCTTCAGGTGGTCCCGGTGTTTGTGATCACTGACGCCAACGGCATTCCCCTGCCGATTCCCCGGGATGAGGCCCTCGTTCTGCCCCTTTACCTCGAGAGTGAACGGGCCAACGCCGAACTCAAGGCGCTGCTGAAATCGAACCCGAGCCTCAAGGCCAACGTCACCCCCGTTCCACTCAATGTGATGAACGAGAAGGTGGTGGAGCTCAACAAGCAGCTCAAGGACAAGAGCAAGCCGCTGGTGGCACCGGTGGTGATGAATGACGCCGACATCAAGCAGGCCTACACCCTGCTGAAGGAGGAGGGCCTCAGTGACGAGGAGATCAAGAAGGGCCTCAACGTGGCCGTGTTCTTCACCCAGCCCTTTCTCACCCTGAACACCCCTGATGGTCCCCGGGGTGTCTTCTTCCTGAGCTACGAGGAACTGCAGAAGGCCCTCGCCAACGTGCCCCAAGCCGAGCGCGGCAAACTCAAGCCTCGCGTGGCTGACCTCACCGCGGTGCTCTCCCAGATCAGCAAGGCGAAGGAAGACAGCTTCGTGATCTTCCCCACCCGCGAGTATTTCCGACTCGTGGAAGAGGGCCGGACCAAGGCCCAGTCCACCCCTCAGACCAAGCCCGCAAAGTAGGGCTCCGCAGCGGTCAGGGTTCGTTCCCTGCCCTGACCTCAGGACTCCTGGTTTCGGGTTCTGGCTCCGGCATCAGTTGCGCGAGCAGGCCGGCGCCGATGAGGACACAGCCCACCACGATGGCGAGCGGTTTGTTCTCGGCGGCAGCGGCGGGACCCCAGGCGGCCGTCGCTAGAAACGCACCCCCGAGTAACAGGGTTGGCACCAAGACGATGCCCTTGGCTGCCCGGTTGATTCCCAATGGCCTTCAGCAGGATCCAGAGCTGGACGCTAGGCCGGATTCAATGAGCTCGGCGCCGAGGTCGTGGTTGCCTTGGCCATCCAAGTGATTGATGTGAGCAATGAGCACACCATCGGCGCTGCCGGTGGGTCGCAGATTGACCTTGCTGCGCCGCGGCAGTTGCTTGCGAATCCAGTCGACAGCTTTCGCGTCATCGGCGGGATCCACCACGACGCAGGCCAGTTGAACGCTGTAGGTGCGGTTGCGGTCTCCAATTTGTAGAAGCGTGCCGCTGCGCACCTGCAGGACCTCGGCCGCGTCGACTGGGGTGGACCAAAGCAGCAGGCAGATGGCCGCTGCCGCGCAGAGGAAGCGGCGGATCAGACCGGAATTCACAGCTTGGCGCCGCAGTTGGGGCAGTAGAGGCTCGAGCTGGAGGTGCTGTGGTGGCAGCTGTGGCACTCGCGATTGGTGTCGATTGCCAGTTCAGGATGGGAGGGCAGGCCGACCATCTGGGCGTTGCTGGCACCGGGGGGAACCATCGGATAGCAGTTCTCGTTGCGGCGCACCTTCACCTCGATGAACGCGGGGCCGGGGTGGGCGAGGGCTTCGGCGAGCTTGCTGCGCAGTTCCTCTCGGCCGTGGATCTGCACCCCTTTTACGCCGAAGGCTTCGGCGAGTGCGGGGAAGTTGGGCATGCCACCCGTCATCTCCGAGGCGCTGTAGCGCTCGCCGTAGAAGCTCTCCTGCCACTGGCGCACCATGCCCTGCCAGCCGTTGTTGAGCACCACGACCTTCACGGGCAGGTGGTACTGGCTGAGGGTGCCGAGCTCCTGGATGTTCATCAGGATGCTCGCGTCGCCGGCCACGCAGATCACCGGCTCCTCGGGGAAGGCGCATTGCACGCCCATGGCCGCTGGCATGCCGAAGCCCATGGTGCCCAGGCCCGCCGAGCTGATCCAACGGCGGGGAAGGGTGTGGAGGAATTGTGCGGCCCACATCTGGTGCTGGCCGACGTCCGTTGTGAAGAAGGCCTTCGGGGAGAGCTCTTGCAACATCGAGACCACCTCCTGGGGGGCGATGTCGCCTTCGGGAGCGGGCACCACCAAGGGGTAGTGCTGCTTCCACTGGGCGATTCGCTCCAGCCAGGCTTCGGTGCGGCCGCGGGAGTCCTCTTGGCTCGAGGCCGCCAGCAGGGCTTCCACGGCCTGTTTGACGTCAGCGACCACAGCGACGTCCGGCAGACGGGTTTTGCCCATCTCGGCCGCATCAATGTCGATGTGGATGACCTGGGCCCGGGGGGCAAAGCCGTCCAGTCGGCCGGTGACACGGTCGTCAAAACGGGCGCCCACCGCGATCAGCAGGTCGCAATCGGTGACGGCGAAGTTCGCATAGGCGGTGCCGTGCATTCCGAGCATCCCCACGGAGAGGGGGTGGAGCTCATCGAAGGCGCCCTTGCCCATCAAGGTGGTGGTCACGGGCAGCCGGAAGCGCTCCGCCAGGCTGTGGATGACCGCGTGGGCGCCACTGCTGATGGCGCCGCCACCGACGTAGAGCAGTGGACGCCGGGCCTGGCGAATCAGCTCGAGGGACGCCTCGATCGCGCTGGGGTCTGCGGCGGGCGGCAGTTTGAAGCCGGGGGGAATGGCTGCGCCGGGTTCCACCGGGACGTAGTCAAATTCCTCGACACCCACATCCTTGGGCACGTCGATCAGGACGGGACCGGGCCTGCCGCTGGAGGCGATCAGGAAGGCCTCCGAGACGATGCGGGCGATGTCCCGCGGATCGCGCACCACCCAGGAGTGCTTCACGATCGGCAGGGTGATGCCGAAGATGTCGGTCTCCTGGAAGGCGTCCGTGCCGATCGCCGCCCGGGGCACCTGCCCGGTGATCACCACCATGGGCACTGAGTCCATGTGGGCGGTGGCGATGCCGGTCACCAAGTTGGTCGCTCCAGGGCCGGAGGTGCCGAAGCAGACGCCCACCTTCCCAGTGGCTCGTGCGTAGGCGTCTGCGGCATGGGTGCCGCCCTGTTCGTGGCGCACCAGGACGTGCTTTAGCCAGCCCCGGGACTCGGCCTTGTGCAGCTCGTCGTAGATCGGGAGGATGGCGCCGCCCGGATAGCCAAAGATGGTCTCGACGCCATGGCGCCGCAGGGCATCCATCAGGGCATAGCCGCCACTCACCCGGGTGGGGGTGGAGTGTTCAGCGGCGGTGGCCGCTTGCGAAACGGACGTCACGGTCACGGCGGCGGCGGACTGCGTATTCAGATCCAGTCACCCTAAGGTCTGGCCTGAGAAATGGGCGCTTCAGGCCTCCTCGCGTCAGCCATTGCTCGCAGCACGACCAGCGGGTCCAGCCAGCGGTTCTTGAGCTTGACCCCCCAGTGCAGGTGTGGGCCGCTGCTGCGGCCGCTGACGCCAATGGCGCCTATGGGCTGCCCGGTTTTCACGAGGGAGCCTCGCTGCAGTTCCACCACTCCACTGCGCAGCCGGCCGTCCTCGACGCTTCCCTGGAGATGGCAATAGAGGTGCTCGTAGCTGCCCGAGCGGATCACCAGGCCGATTCCGCAGCTCTCGTCATCGATGAGCCGCTCCACGCGGCCGCCCCACCAACTCAGTACGGGGGAACCCAGGGGACCTGCAATGTCCAGGCCCCGATGGGGAGTCGAGTCATTCACCCTCCAGCCGAAATGGCTGGTGTAGCCGCTGAATTGCGGCACAGGAAACTGGGCGAGGCGCCAGGGATTGGCCTGAACTGGGGCCGCCAACAGCAGGGCGGCGGCCATGAGGACGGGCTTAGAGCAACCCGATGGCATGAAGCGGTCCGCGTCCGCTGAGGATTTCAAGGAGGAAAGCGGAGAAGCCGAGCATGGCCAAGCGTCCGTTCCAGACCTCGGAGCTGTTGTTCCAACCCCAGGCCCACTTGTCCTGGGGATAGAGCT
>JAAZUZ010000196.1 GCA_018623875.1 Synechococcus sp. HW_metabat.21 | reverse complement strand
GCGTCCCGGAGCGGTAGGCCGCAGGAACGGCAACGAGAAACAATCCCCACCAGGCCAACACCCCTACAGCGACCGGTGCACTGATCCACCAGCGGTGCAGCAGGAACCAGCTGCCGGCGATCACCAGAACGCCGGTCAACAGGATGGACCAGGGCTGGCACCACCAGGGCTTCAGGCTCCAGAAGGCGGGTTGGATTTCAGGCATGAATCAAGAACGAGCTCCTCATAGGAGTTCTCCATAAGCTCCCAGCAGAACCACGACGCCGCGGCCTGTGGACGCCCTGCTGGTGCGCAACAGCCTGAAGATGTTCACGGCGGTGTTCATCACGGCGGCAATTGCGCTGTGGTCTGAGCGCATCGAGTTTGTTTGGTACCCCCTTGTCGCGGTGGTGATTGTTGTCGATGACAACGATGACCTCACGGTCAAAGCCGCCACCGCTCGAGTCATGGGGACGGTGGTGGGCGGCCTCGTGACCTTTGTCGTTCACACGATCCTGGGCGGCTGGATCGGGGTGCTGGTTTCCATCCTGTTGATGATTCCAGTTCTGCGTCTCTTCGGGTGGCAGTCGGGCCTGAACACAGCCGCCACCTTGAGCGTGATGTTTTTGATGATTCCCCGCTATGAGGCTCTGAATTGGGATTACGTCTTCAATCGGGGCCTCGACACCGTGGTGGGCTGCCTGGTGGCCCTGGGGGTGAGCCTGCTCTTCTGGCCGCGTAACAGCTACCGGGAGTTGCAGAGCCTTGAGCATCGGCTCCTGGGCGAACTGCAAGAGCAACTGCATCGCTACGCAGGCTGGCTCCAGGGGGAGTGTGAGCGTCCCACCCCCTTGAGCACGGCGCCTTTGAGCAGCACTGTGGACAAGATGTCCGTGTTGGTGGAGCGCGAGCGCAGGGGGCCTCGGCCAACACTCCTGCGCTCCAGTCGCTGGCGGCAGCGCCTCAGGCTGTGGCAAATCGTGCAATTCCATTGGATTGCCTGGGAGCGGTTGATCGAAGGTCTTCCCGACCTTGAGGTCAGGGATGCCGGTCCCATCCAAGACAGCATCTTTGGGCTGTACGGGCAGCTCCAGGGAGCAGGGCTTGCCACAGCACGACGAGCTCCCCAGCGCTGGCAAGCCCTAGCGCTGACCAACGGGCTACCACTGCTGCAATTGCTGGCCCTGGAGGAGGAGACAAGGCCCCTTCACGCCAGCTTCGGAACCCTGGCACGCAAACCTTGTTGATCAGCCGCGCCGAATTGCGGCTGGCCCTAGCGGCCGGCCTCAGCAATGGCCTCGCCGCCATGAGTGGCTTGGCCTATGGCTACTACTCGCCGCTGGCCGTGATCGCGATTGGCAGCGGAAGCTATGGCGGCGCGATCGAACTTGGGCGTCAGCGGCTCTTGGGGAGCGTGCTGGGCTCGGTCCTGCTACTTCTCGGCTACTGGGGCTTGCAGGACGTACCGGTCCCCATTGCCCTGGCCATCACCTTGGCAGCCCTACGGCTCCTGGGTGGATGGCTAAGGCTCTTGGTCGGCTACAAGGTCGGTGGACTGATCGTGGTCCTGGGTTGGCTGTCCCACTCCAGCGAACTCAGCACCTGGATTCCCCTGCGCCTCTTCTGGACCACCTTTGGCGTTCTGGTCGGCCTGCTCAGCCTGCGTTTGTTCTGGCCGGGCCGGAGCTTTGACGCGGTCCTGCGGCAGTACGGCGAGCTCTTCGCGGACTTGCGGCAGACCTATCTCGGCCTGGCTGAGCGCCTGGAGACCAATGGCACCGCGGGGCCCCAGATCACGGATTACAGGCGACTACGCGCGCGCCTCATCAACCTGCGGGGACTGCGACCAGCTTTGAACCGCGAACTCGGCGAGGGCGCCGGTCTCCATCCCAGTGCGCAGCTGGTGCAGTGCCTCGATGACGCCTGCTCCCGCTTCGTTCTGATGACCGGAAGCATGGTGCGCCGCGCACCGACGCTCAACGACAGCGCCCTTATCGAGCAACTCCACGCCGGCGAGGCTGCCTTGCTGCGGGTGTTGGGAACACGACTTGAGCAGTGGGAAGTGCAACTGGCCTGCCGGCGGCGCACCCTGCCCGCGCCGCCGAGTGCCCCTTTGGCCCTGCCCCAAGCCTGGCTCGATCTCAACCGCGAACTAGCGGACCCCAGCTTGAACCGGGTCCCGCTGGAGCGTCTTGAGCGGATCGCCGCCAGGCTGTTGCTCTGCCGCCAGGCCGAGCAAGCGATGCAGGATGCCGAACGGACCTGGGAAGCCCTCTTGCCTCGCTAGGCCTGCGGCCTGGAGGCCCACCAACGCTCGACCCGATAGCCCAGGACCACCAGCAGGACGACGAGCCAAAACCAGAGCTCCGGAGCGTTGGCGTTGAAGAGAATCAACAGCAAGACCACCTCGGCGACCAACCAGGGCAACTCTTTGCGCAGCAGGGCGTTGCGAATCGGAGGCAAGCGCAACGCCTTGAGCTTCATTCCAAGGTTCCGGGCTGCCTGAGGAAGGGACGGTTCCATAGGGCGTCAATTCTGAGGGTGCGGTAGCCGCCGGTCAGCGAACGCAGCCCCGGAAGCACATAACTCAATGGGGAGCGCCACTCCACGTAGCCATAAGCGTTCAGGGTCAGGCCATCGCGGATGGGAAAAACCCCACTGCCCCCAGAGAGGGTCCAGCGGTAGCCGTCATTGCTCCAGCGATCGCGTCCCAGCTCGATCTCTGCACGCATGACCGGGCCCTTCTTGGTGAGGTCCTTGGCCAGCTGGGGGTTGCCGGTCGTGGTGGAGACATCGTCCTCGGTGGCCGGCAGGGTCAGGACCTGGCTGACCTGGCCGACGATGCCGCCGAAGCGCCCGCGCTGTTTCCACTGCGGCACGAGCTCCATCCTTAACCCAAGTGGCAAGCGCCGGGCATCAGCGGGAGAGAAGTAGGCGACGGCCCGCAACGGAGGGGCCTTGGAACCAGGTTTCCGGGGACGACCGATCGTCCCCAGTCGCTGCCCCGTGGCCACGGTTTGACCGGAAATTACTTGGATGTCGAGCAGGTTGCCGTCACGGCCGGCCACCACCTCCCCGTCGTAGGCGATCTGGGCTTCCGTGACGCG
>JAAZUZ010000050.1 GCA_018623875.1 Synechococcus sp. HW_metabat.21 | reverse complement strand
GGGGGTGCGCTCACGGACGGCGCGAACGGCGGAGGTGTTGCAGAAGTCGCCTGCCTGCTCGAGGCCGGCGTAGGGGGTGCCGGTCACCACCTTGCAGCTGCCGGGCTCATCACCGGTGACCTTTTCAGAGCGGCCGGTGCGGCTGCCGCTGACCACCTGGTTGCGGTTGGTGATGCTGAAGCCCACCTTTGCGGCTTCCGCTGCGGGACGCGTGCCGCAGAAGGCGTCGAACTGCTCGCTGCCGATGTACTCATCACCGGTGACGTTGCGGCAGCTTCCGGCTTCATCACCGGTGACCTGCTTGCTGCGGCCCACGGCGGTGCCGGTGACGCCGGTGCCCCGAAGGGTGTTCTGGCTGCTGACCTTGGTGGCGGCACGACCACCGACGTTGGCATCGGAACCGAGGTACTGGTCGCCCGTCAGGTTGCGGCCTGAACCGGCCTCGTCGCCGGTGACCCGCTCGCTGCGACCCACCATGACGCCGCTGACGGCCTGGCCACCTTGGGTCTGGCTCTGACCAACCTTGCGCACGGAGGGATTGACCCCACCGCAATAGGAGCTCGATTGGTTCGCCGAGATGTACTCAGTGCCGGTGACGGTCTTGCAGGTTCCGGGCTCATCGCCGGTGACCCTCTCGCTGCGACCGACTTCGTTGCCGGTGACGCGGTTGCCGTGGCTGGTGGCGCTCACGCCCACCTTGGCGGGCTGGTTGCCGCTGGCGGGTTGACCGCCGCAGAAGGTCTGGAACACTTCAGCGCCCAGATATTCGGTTCCGGTGATCGAACGGCAAGTGGCTGCTTCGTTACCGGTGGTTTTGACCGAACGGTTCGCTTGGGTACCGGTGACGGTTTGACCGGAGAGGGTTTCGCTGACACCCACTTTCCAGGCCGCATCAGCGGCAGCGGCTTGCTTGGCACCGTGGCGGTTGGGGCCGCTAGGGCGGGTGCCGCTATTGCGGGCACTACCGGCAGCACCGGTCTTGCTCTTCAGTTCACGGACTTTCTGGGCCAGCTCACGGGCACTCAGATCCGGGTTGATCTGGCGGGCGACAGCCGCTGCACCGGTTTTGGTGGAGTTGCTGGCGGACTTACCGCGCTTGCTCAGGGCCTCACGGCGTGCCAGGACCAGGGCGCGGCTGGCGTTGTGCTGGGCGGTTCCCTTGCGGGCAGCGGCCCGACGCTCACTGCCGGCGCGGCTTGAGCTAGCGGAAGTGCGCTCGCTCGACAGCGACAGGGTTGCCGAACGGGATTGATGGGTATCGGTTGTCTTCTCCTGGCACTTGCACTTGTGCTCAGCGGCCGGTGCCGCTGCCGCCTTCGGAGCTTCCTTGGCGACGTCGGTGCGGGTTCGGTCCTTCGAGGTATCAGCGCGCTTACCGCCGCGGGTCATGGCCTCGCGTCTGGAGAGCACCAGGTCGCGGCTGGGGTTCGAGACCCGCTTGCCTGCGTTGGACCGGTGTGAGCCACTGGGGGCGGACAGCTGACGGGTCGGTGCTGCGGCAGGGGCAGCCGCTTCAGCAGCGGCCGGGCGGGGAGCACTGCTCGGAGCGGCGTTGGTCCGGGTCGGACGGGCATCGGCTGCACTGCGAACACGACCACCACCGCTGCCGTAACGGCCGGAGGCTTTTTTACCGCCGTCGGTGAGGGCCTTACGGCGCTCCAGGGCTGCTTCGCGACTCGATTTAGTGGCCATGTCCGCCCGGTGTATGGAATGACTGGATGGCATTAACGGGCGAGTTGATCTCAATCAACGCCGCACGGCAATGCATGGAACCTGAATGCAGAAACCCGCAATCAGATGGTTAATGAGTAAAAGAAGGAGTGGTCTCGAGATAACCCGAGACCACAACTTGATGAAGGCGCTGTATCAGCGGCCTTCGAACACCACGAAGCAAGCGCCTTGGCTTTGGGTGTAGGCGTCGTAGCCCACGAGACGCACGTGGTGGTCGGGGTAAGCGCGGTGGCAAGCCTCGAGCTCGTTCACGATGACGCTCAGGTCCTTCTCACCGAAGAAGGGCAGCTTCCAGTAGGACCAATAGGTGGCCATGGAGCGGCTGGGGTGGACGTGCTCGACGAGCGGGCTCCAACCCTGGGCAATGATGTACGCGATCTGGTCGTAGATCTCGTCCTGGGTCATCGGCGGGAGGAAGCCGAAGGTCTCCAGGGTGGCGACTGTTTGGTAGTCACCCACGGTGCTCTTGAAAGGCATGGGGTTCCTTGAGATGGATGGAATGAATGAACCTTGATTTGGTTCGATGTCCTGTTCCGATCACTGAATGGGGTGGAGTCAACCGAAGCTGACTCCGCGGCCCACTCGCTTCGAAATCAGTTGACGTCGAGCTTGTCGACGGTGTCGAACTCGAACTTGATTTCCTTCCAGGTCTCGAGGGCGATGGCCAGCTCGGGGCTGTGCTTCGCGGCTTCCATGAGGATGTCGCGGCCTTCGCGCTCAATCTCGCGACCGGCGTTACGGGCTTTGACGCAGGCTTCCAGTGCAACGCGGTTAGCGGCAGCACCAGCAGCAGAACCCCAGGGGTGACCGTGGGTACCACCACCGAACTGGAGCACGGAGTCATCGCCGAAGATGCTCACCAGGGCCGGCATGTGCCAGACGTGGATACCGCCGGAGGCCACGGCGAACACGCCGCCCATGGAACCCCAATCTTGGTCGAAGAAGTTACCGCGGCTGCGATCTTCGGGAACGAAGGATTCGCGCAGTTGGTCGATGTAGCCGAGGGTGGACTGACGGTCGCCCTCAAGCTTGCCGACCACGGTGCCGGTGTGCAGCTGGTCACCACCGGAGAGACGCAGACACTTGGCGAGAACGCGGAAGTGGATGCCGTGCTTGGGGTGACGGTCGATCACCGCGTGCATGGCGCGGTGGATGTGCAGCAGGATGCCGTTCTTACGGCACCAGTGGGACAGACCGGTGTTAGCGGTGAAGCCACCAGTGATGTAGTCGTGCATGATGATCGGCTGCCCGAGTTCCTTGGCGAACTCGGCCCGCTCGTACATCTGCTCAGGGGTGGCGGCGGTGCAGTTCAGGTAGTGACCCTTACGCTCGCCGGTCTCCTGTTCAGCGGACTTCACAGCTTCGGCAACGAACTCGAAGCGGTTCTGCCAACGCTGGAAGGGCTGGGAGTTGATGTTCTCGTCGTCCTTGGTGAAGTCGAGACCACCGCGGAGGCACTCATACACAACCCGGCCGTAGTTCTTACCGCTCAGGCCGAGCTTCGGCTTGATGGTGCAACCCAGCAGGGGACGGCCGTACTTGTTCATACGGTCGCGCTCGACCTGGATGCCGTTCGGGGGACCCATGCAGGTCTTGATGAACGCCATCGGGAAGCGGATGTCTTCCAGACGCAGGTGGCGCAGAGCCTTGAAACCGAAGACGTTGCCGACCAGGGAGGTCAGAACGTTGGTAACGGAACCCTCTTCGAACAGGTCGAGGGGGTAGGCAATGAACGCATAGAAGGATTCCTTGTCGCCAGGAACGTCTTCGATGCGGTAGCAACGGCCCTTGTAGAAGTCGAGGTCGGTGAGGAGCTCGGACCACACAGTGGACCAGGTGCCGGTGGAGGATTCAGCGGCCACAGCAGCGGCAACTTCTTCCTTGGGGACGCCTTCCTGGCCGGTGCACTTGAAGCAAGCCAGCAGGTCGGTGTCGAGGGGTACGTAATCAGGAGTCCAATACGTGTCGCGGTACTCCTTAACCCCAGCGTCGTACTTCTTAGCCATGGAGAATCTCCGAGTGGGTCGAGGGAAATAAGTCAGAGAGATGAGTGGCCATTAATGGCCTAACTCAGTCCTCAGTCCTTCGAACCAACGAAGCCGGCGCTGCTGTTCAGAGCAGGCTCCACTTCACGGTGGGGGCGGGCAATGATGTGGGCGGCAACCAGGCCATCACCCACGCGCTCGCAGGCATCGGCGCCAGCGCGAACGGCAGCGTTCACAGCACCGGTTTCGCCGCGGACCAGAACGGTGACGTAACCGCCGCCCACGAATTCGCGACCGACCAGGCGCACTTCGGCAGCCTTGGTCATGGCGTCAGCGGCTTCGATCGCGGGGACCAGACCCCGGGTCTCGATCATGCCGAGGGCGATGCCCATGGTTTCGTTAGCCATTACCTGCTCCTGGAGGAGGGGTGGAATGTTCGCCAGCAACCTTGCTTCGGCAACGATCCGTAAGTCAAGACATTTGGGGCCAAATGGCGATCACCGTCCCCTCAGTGTTCGATAAGCGGGACTGATCAGTGCATCACAAAACGATGCAGATCCTTTTCGGGCTGCTCTGATGGCAGGCGCTTCATGTCTCCAAAAGCACTGCAATCAGAGCGATTCGGACATCCATAGAACAGCAGTGCAGCGGTAATCGGTCAACAACGGTTTAAGGGCGACACGTCGTTCTTCCGTGATCTGAAGGTCGCAACTTCCAGCACGTGGCCATCCAAACCAGACAGCTGAAGTTCATGGCCTCCTCTAAGGAGCGTTGAATGCCCTCTCCGCTCACCTGGTTCATCACGGAATCGCCCGCTCAGCGCCGCTCATGTCTTGGGGCAGAGGTCTTTTCGCTCAGTTGGCGCCAGGAAGGACGGTGTTAATCAGTGCCATGTAAAGCGGGATCCCGAGCAGGATGTTGAAGGGGAAGGTCAATCCAAGCGCTGTTGAGATGTAAAAACTCGGGTTGGCTTCTGGAACCGTCATCCGCATCGCCGCAGGAACCGCGATGTAGGAGGCGCTGGCACAGAGCACGACAAATAACAGGGCATTGCCGGGGCTCAGAGCCAACCCCCTGGCAATCAGAGTGCCCACGAGGGCGTTAAAGAGGGGCATCAACACGGCAAAGCCGATCAGGAATCCACCGGCTTGCTTCAGGTCCCGAAGGCGTTGGGCGGCGACGATGCCCATGTCCAGCAGGAAAAAGCTCAGGGCGCCATAGAACAAGTTGTCGGTGAAGGGCAGCATCTTTTCCACGCTGCTGGGACTGTTGGCGGCACTGAGAAACCCGACCAACAAGCTGCCGACCAAGAGATAAACCGAACCGTTCAGCAGCGCCTCATGCAGCACCGCTCCCCAGCGCATTCCTCCTTCACTCGGCCGTTCCTGCGGCGCCGCCAGTTTCACCAGGAGCAGGCCAACGATGATCGCCGGCGACTCCATTAGCGCTAGCGCAGCGACCATGAAGCCGTCGTGCTGGAGCTGCTGGGTATCCAGAAAGGTCTCAGCGGTAATAAAGGTGACCGCCGAGATTGAGCCGTAGGTCCCTGCAATGGCGGCCGCATTGAAGCCGTCCAGCTTCCAACGCAACACCACATAGGAATAGAGCGGCACCGCGAGGGACATCAGGACCGCTGCAGCAATGGTCGGTAGGACTTGGCCGCTGACGCCGCTGTGCTGCAGCTCGAGGCCGCCCTTAAAGCCAATCGCCAGTAAGAGATAGAGCGAGAACAGCTTCGGCAGGGGATCCGGGATCTCCAGATCCGAGCCCAGTAGGACGGCGATGACCCCGAGGAAAAAGAAGAGGACCGGCGGCGTGAACAGGTTCTGGAGAACCAGGCTGGTGTCCATCGATGAACCCGTTGCGATCGGGAGATTCTGGGCGTTCAGGGCGCTCCCTCGAACTGTTCAGAGCTGCACACATCCGGCCATGCGCCGCTTGCAGCGCTTGGGGACCCTCCCTACGGTTTGATTGAGGCAGGAGCCCCTGGATTTCTCTGGGGTGGAATGTTCAACCCAACCTGCCTCACCCCTTTAGGCGGCACAATGGCGGCCCCTGGCGTCATTGGATGCGACCTGGCACGTCCCAGCCGATTTTGGTGATTGCCAGTGGCAACCCCTACAAGGTGGCCGAGATTCGCTCGATGCTCGATGCGGTCGGCCTGGAGGTTCGTCAGCAGCCAGGCGGCCTTGAGATTGAAGAAACGGGAACGACCTACCTCGAAAACGCTCGGCTGAAGGCCTGTGCGGTGGCCCAGTTGACGGGGCAGTGGGCGCTGGCCGATGACTCCGGCCTCGAGGTTGATGCTTTGGCTGGTGCCCCGGGCCTCTATTCAGCCCGCTACGCCGCCACTGACCCTGAGCGCATCCACCGGCTGCTGCAGGAACTGGGATCGAGCCCCTACCGCAGCGGCAGCTTTAACAGCGCCATGGTGCTCGCTGACCCTGAGGGCCGCCCCGTTCTGGAGTCCGAGGGGATCTGCCGCGGCGAAATCCTCATCAGCCCCCAGGGGACAGGCGGCGGATATGACCCGATCTTCTGGGTGCGTGAAGCCGGCCTGACCTATGCCCAGATGGGGCAGCACCTGAAGGACAAACTGGGCTCACGCGGAAAGGCCGCGCGTGCCTTGGCGCCGGGCCTCAAGGAGATCTTCGACCTGCCCTGAATCAGCGGGCTGATCGCCGGTTGATCTGCTCGACCGCGCGCATGGCGGCGGCGGCGGCTTCGTTCACATCCCCTTCCCAACCCGCCAGGGTCAAGCGGCCGAAGGCGCCGACGGCTTTGACGTCGACCACCGTGATGTTGCTGGCCTTTTCGGCCTCATTGGCCGCGAGCAAGACATAGCCAGCCGGTTCGGTCTCCAGGATGAACATGCTCATGCCCGCCTGAATCATCGAACCGCGCCGGTTCTGACGGTTGATCAGTACGGCATGGTCAGGGGTGATCGCTCGAATCACCTCGGTCCAGGTCACGCTGCAGTGGGTGCGCTCGTCGACGCTGCTGCCGATCGCCTCCAGCACCACATCGCCGGAGTGGAGCACATTGCTCTGGTCGCGGTGATAGAGGGCGAGGGAGCCAAAGGCCCGCTCGACGATCATCTGGCCGAGGCGGACCGTGCTCGCCTTAAGGGCAATGTCGGTGACCCGGTGCACGGCCATGCCCGGGGAGACCTCCAACCAGAGACAGGCATCGCCGGGGATCGGTAGGAAGCCTTGGCTCACCGTCCCCATGTAGGTGGCGAGCTGGGGTTGGAGGGAGTCGAGAAAAACGTAGGTACGCAGCTCGATCGATTCGACCGCACTGGCTTGGCTCACCAGCCGCGCTTCGCTATCGGTGGTGATGACGCAGCTGGCGGCCGATGGATGGAGTTCATCCAGTGAGGTGCCACTGCCGCTGAATCCCAAGTCGGTGCCAGTGATCTGGACCGATGAACTGCGTCGCCTGGGATTGCGTTCAATCAAGGGGTCGGGATGCTCCCTGAAGTTGGTTCAGCACCGCCTTCATGGCGATGAGGTCCTCAGCTGACCAGCGGGAGGAGCGCGGCGATCTTACCGCCCGATCGCCGTGTCCTCGCTCGCTAACGCCGGCCCGAAAAGGTGTCCATGGCCACAACCGCCGCCGCTGGCGTGGCTAACACGGGCCCATCCGCGGTGCGTTAGCCATGCTCACACCGTCCACCCGTCTTCGGCTGCAGAACATCGTCCACCGCATTGGTGCGGATGAGGCGGTCTCGTTGGAGGAGCGGATCTACCTCCAGAAATTTGCCGATCGCCATCACGCCGTCGCGGCCTGGCTGCGCCAGGCACGCCGCCGGCAGCAGGTGGCCTCCAGCCAGGGAGTCGATCGCTTGCTGGCAGAGCTGGATCTCGGGGAAGTGGAACCAGGGCCAGCCTTTCGGCCAGATCCGGAGGATCCCGGCGATCTCGGTGATTGGTTCGGCCATGCCCCGGATTGGTTGCGCCGCAGCTGATGTCCGCTTGTCTCTGGGGTCTTGCGCCGCCGGCGAGAGCCGGTACCGTCCGGCCATCACCGCAGGATTGCCCGTGGCTGCTAAGCGCTCTGCCCCTTCTGCGTCCGCGAAGGGCGCTGCTCCCGTTCAAGACGGCGGCGATCTCAACGCGGATCAGGCGCTGGCACTGGTCAGCATGAGCCTGATGCAAAAACTGGCGGCCCAGGGCGAGTTGCCTTGGGTTTGGAACGAGGCGGAGGACGGCGGTTCCTGTGATATCGCTGGTCTGCGCCAACGCTTGGAGCTGACCCAGCTCGCCCTACAAACCGGTGCACCGTTGTCCACCGCCGAGGTGACTTATTTGATGGGTTCCCGCCCCGGCAGCGCTGAGGTGGAGCGCGGTGGCCTGCGTGCCCGTCGCATCAGCCGCAACGTCTGGAAGCTGACGCAGCTCTCCGGCGCCCAGCAAGGCCGCGGTGAAGTCACCAGCTTTGCAAGCTTCAACGACGGCCGCCGGCGCTTCGCCTGATCAAGGCCATTCGCCGCCTGCGCTGATCTCCTGATCCCAGGCGGCGATGAGTTCGTCTTTCAATGTTTCCGCCTGCAGCAGAGCGCTCTCGAGCCCGCCCCACCAGTTGATGAGGGCCACCGGGACCGGCATGGCGTTGCATTCCAGTTCGTAGGACTGGATTTGATCCTCAGCATCGATCAGGACACAGAGGCTGAACTCCAGTAGTCCGCCGGGCCATGGGTGCAGCGAAACCGTCGTGACAGCGCCCAAGCCCGCGCCCAGGTCAATGCTCCACCAAGGGGCGTCCGGTGGGACCTTGGAAACACCGGCTGGCAGGTCAACTTTGGCCCAACCCCGCAGGACCAGTTGTTCCAGTAGGTCGTTGAGCTTGGAGTGCATGGACGGCCCCTGATGGGGTTCCTTTGTCATGGCACGGGCCACGGGCTGCCAGCAAGCGCAGATCCGGCCATGGTGAGCCCAGTTGCGCGCCATCGGGGTGCTGTCGTTTGCCCGTCGTCTGTTGGGGCGTCCGCTCCCGCGCGCGGAGGCGGATGCCCAGCGGCTCCCCAGCCTGATTGCGCTACCGATCCTGTCCTCCGATGCCCTCTCCTCGGTGGCCTATGCGACCGAGGCGGCCCTGGGGGTGTTGCTCCTGGCCGGCAGCGCCGCCCTTGGCTGGTCCCTACCGATCACGGTCTGCATCGTGGGGTTGATCGCCATCGTGGTGCTCTCCTACCGGCAGGCGATCGAGGCCTACCCCGAGGGTGGCGGTTCCTATGTCGTGGCCCGGGAAAACCTTGGTCCCAGGGCGGGGCTTGTGGCGGCGGCGGCACTGCTGGTGGATTACACCCTGACTGCGGCGGTGAGCCTGATGGCGGCGGCTCAGGCCTTGAGTTCCCTGCTGCCAAGCCTGTTGCCGCATGAAACCAGTCTGTCGCTGTTGCTGCTGGCCCTGGTGGGCTGGGCGAATTTGCGTGGTCTCAAGGAGGCCGGGCGGCTGTTTGTTCTGCCCACCTATTCCTTCGTGGTGATGGTTGGACTGCTGGCTCTCTTTGGCCTGCAGAACATGGTGTTTGCCCATGGCTTCCGCCCGGATGCGCCACCGGCGGTGGCGGCCCTGGAGCCCTTGGGCCTGTTTTTGATCCTGCGGGCCTTCAGCGCGGGCTGTTCGGCCATGACCGGCATCGAAGCGATTGCCAATGGTGTGAAGGTGTTCCGTGAGCCCTCGGCGCAGCGGGCCCAGCGCACCTTGCTGGTCATGGGGATCCTCTTGGCCCTGCTGTTCCTGGCCGTCAGCGCTTTGGCCTTTCTCTATGGGATAGCCCCCAACCCTGATCGCACGGTGCTCGCCCAGATCGGTCTGCGGGTGTTTGGCCCGAGCAACCCCCTCTATTGGTGCCTGCAGATCAGCACCCTATTGATCCTGGGTTTGGCGGCAAATACGGCGTTTTCCGGTTTCCCGCGCTTGGCGGCGCTGCTCGCTCAGGACCGCTATTTGCCTCGCCAAATGGCCTGGCTCGGTGATCGCCTGGTGTTCCAGAACGGTATCGGCCTGCTGCTGTTGGTCTCGGCGCTGGTGATTGTGGTCTGCCGCGGCAACACCAATGTCGCGATCAACCTCTACGCCTTGGGCGTGTTCTTGGCCTTCACCCTCTCCCAGGCGGGTCTGGTGCGGCACTGGTGGTCTCAGCGCGGCCCTGGCTGGCGGGGGCGGCTGGTGATGAACGCCTTGGGGGCCATCACAACCGGTCTGGTCTTCGCCGTGATTGTCCTCAGCAAATTTGATGAGGGCGCCTGGATCGTGGTGCTGTTGCTGCCGCTCCTGGTCTGGGGTCTCGGCGGGATCGGCCGCCGCTACAAACGGGTCTATGCCGCGATCGAACTGAAGCCTGGGGAGGACATCTCGGTGCCTTGGCCGGTTCGTCAGGACGTTTTGGAGAATCAGAGCATCGTCTGGTTGGCGTCCTGGAGCCGGCCCACGCTGGAGGCCTTGCGCTACGCCGCCCAGGTTTCGGATCGGGTGATTGGCGTTTGGGTTTGTGAGCCGAACGACGACTTCGAGGCGCTGCGTCAG
>JAAZUZ010000003.1 GCA_018623875.1 Synechococcus sp. HW_metabat.21 | reverse complement strand
ATGCACCTGTTTGTCCCACTGCAGCGGGTTGCGCAGGTAGATCACCGCGTCCAACAGCATCACGTAGGGGCCTGCATCAAAGCCGCTTTCGCGCACCATCAAGTCCTGCTCGGTCAGCTCGCCAATCAGGGCGCCGTTGCCATCGAGCACGGGCAGGCCACTGATGTGGTGATCGCTCATTAACTGAACCGCGTCCTGGAGCGGCGTCTCGCTGTTGACGCTGCGAACGGGCGAGGTCATGACTTCGGAGACCCGGCGTTCAACGACCATGACGGCGCTGCGGCTGCCGTCATTGTGGCCGCTCCGTCAGGCGAAAGAATGAATCGCAACGCTTGGTCGGAAAGGCATGCCGAACCCATCCCTCAGCCGGCGGCTCGCTGATGGCCTCACCATTGCTCGCGCCGTCGTCGGTTTGCCCTTGATCGTGGCGTTGAGCCTCGGTCAGGCCTGGCTGGCCTGGTGGCTCCTGCTCCTGGGGGGCTTCAGTGATGCCGCCGATGGCTGGCTGGCGCGGCGGGCCGGCGGGGGATCGGTCTGGGGAGCGCGCTTGGATCCCTTGACCGACAAAATCTTGATCCTGGCGCCTCTGCTCTGGCTGGGGGCTGCCGGCGCCCTGCCGCTTTGGGCGATCTGGCTGCTGCTGGCCCGTGAGCTCCTCATCTCCGGCTGGCGGGCCGGACAAGGCAGCGGCGGGCCAGCTTCCTGGGGAGGCAAAGCCAAGACGATCCTGCAGTTCACCGCGCTGCTGCTCCTGCTCTGGCCCGGGGGCGGCGCCGCAGGGCTGAACAGCTTGGGGTTCTGGCTGTTCTGGCCGTCGCTTGTGCTCGCCCTGAGCTCCGCCTGGGGTTACCTCAAAGCGCCAGCAACTGATCGTCGGAGCTGAAGTCCGGGCTCGTCGGCATCCGCTTGGCGTAGTCGTTGCTGTAGCTATCGGCGAGGGAACGCTCGACGTCGTACTGCGGTGTCCAGGCCAGCTCGCGCTGCACCCGATGAATGTCCGTCAGGAAGTGGGCCATCCGCAACGGGAAGGCCTTGCGGGCCTTCTTGTCCAGGCTGCTGGGATCGAAACTGCGGATCTCCACCGAGGCCGGGTCCTTGCCGCAGGCCCGGGCGGCGGCGGCCACCAGGCCACGGAAGCTGATGCCCTGGGCGCTTGAGCAGTTGTAGATCCGATTGGTGGCCGCATCGACCCCGATGCTCAGGGCCATCGCCGTCGCCAGGTCATTGACATGGCCCAACTGGGTGATGGTGCTTCCATCGCCCGGCAGGGGAACGGGACGACCATGCACGATCCGGTCGAAGAACCAGCTCTCGACGGGGTTGTAGTTGCCGGCGCCAACGATGTAGGTCGGGCGGAAGCTCGTGAAGGGGATCTTTTCTGCCGTCAGCCAGGCCTCGGTATCGAGCTTGCCGCTGTGGCGACTCTCGGGATCGGTCGGGGAGGTTTCAGTCAGCGGCCACAACTCGCTGTCGGCGTAGACACCGGCGGAGCTCACATAGACGAACCGATGGCTCGGAGCACCGGTCACCTCCACCACAGAGCGGCTGTCGGCCACGGTGCGTCCCGAGCTGTCGACGATCACATCGAATTGACGACCCGCTAGAGCCGAGAGGCCCTCGGCCGTGCTGCGATCACCACAGAGGTGTTCAACGCCAGCGGGAACAGGGTTTTTGCCACGGGTAAACAGGGTCAAGGCGTGGCCGGCGTCCTGAAGCTGCTGGACGAGGGGGCGCCCCACGAAGCGGGTCCCGCCCATCACCAGGATTTTCATCACAACCGTCCGATATTGAGCCCATTCAAAACGCTGGGCACTCCCGCCAAAGCCACATCACACTGAGGGTTCTCAACGGCGAGCGCCATGGGGCGGTTCAGCGAGGTTCTGCGCTCCCTCAACACCCTCAAACCACAGGGTGCCTTGGGCCGCAAGCGCTACCCACCCCTGGAGCCGCCGATTGCCCAACTGCAGACGCCCCCCGCTGGGACACGGGGACGGGAGAACGACCGGCTGATCCTCCAGCTCACCAACGCATGAAGTGGCCGCAGCAATGGACCGCCCAGCCCCCTGTCCTGGGCCTGACCCGGGGCTATCGCCACTTCCGCGTCCTCGGGGAGATCGGCAAGGCCAAGGCACGACGCCTCGAACTTGAGGCTGTGCTGGAGAGGGGCTTCCGCCTGGTGGTTCCGCTGCAGGCGTTACGGGATCGCAGCCTCTGGCAGCCTGGCTGGCAGTCCTTGAGCCGACCGGCCTCCATGCAGATCATCCCCGCCATCGACCTGCTGGACGGCCATTGCGTACGACTGCACCAGGGTGACTACGGCCAGGTCACCCGCTTTAACGATGACCCGGTGGCCCAGGCCCTCGATTGGCAGCGCCAGGGGGCCGAGCGTCTGCACTTGGTGGACCTCGATGGCGCCAAGACCGGTCAACCGGTGAATGACCAGGCGGTCAAGGCGATCACCTCGGCCCTCTCCATCCCAGTGCAGTTGGGCGGTGGGGTCCGCAGCGCCGAACGGGCCGAAGAACTGCTGCAATGCGGCCTTGATCGCGTCATCCTCGGCACCGTCGCCATCGAGAAGCCCGAGCTCGTCAAGGAGCTCGCCGGCCGTCACCCGGGCAAAGTCGTGGTCGGAATCGACGCCAAGGATGGGCTTGTGGCCACCCGCGGATGGGTCGAAACCAGCACCGTGCAGGCCACGGAACTGGCCAAGAGTTTTGAAGGGACGGGCGTTGCCGCGATCATCAGCACCGACATCGCCACCGACGGCACCCTGGCTGGTCCCAACATCGAGGCCCTGCGGGCTATGGCGGAGGCCAGCAGCATCCCGGTGATCGCCTCCGGCGGTATCGGAACCCTCGAAGACATCCTCTCTCTGCTATCCATCGCTCCGCTCGGAGTTAGCGGCGTGATCGTCGGCCGGGCCCTCTATGACGGCACGGTGGACCTGGCGGAAGCACTCCAGGCCATTGGGCCTGCGCGACTCCAAGACGCAATCAATCCGCCTTCGGGTTCTATAACGGTCTAAGAGACCTGTTTAGGTCGTGGCTGCTCACCCAGCACCCAACACCGCAACGAACAGCGAGACCCACGGGGTGGATCTCGCCTATTCGCGCTGCAAAGACCTGGGGATGCGCCTCTCGCGCCAACGGCGCATGGTCCTTGAACTGCTCTGGGACGAGAGGGATCACCTGAGCGCCCGCGACATCTTCGAGCGGCTCAACGCCAAGGGCCGCAACATCGGCCACACCTCCGTCTACCAAAACCTCGAGGCCCTCCAGAGCGCCGGGGTAATCGAGTGTCTGGATCGTGCCAATGGCCGCCTCTACGGCTACCGCAGCGATCCCCACAGCCACATCACCTGCCTGGATTCCGGCGCGATTCAGGACCTGGATGTGGAACTCCCCGCAGAGCTGCTCGATCAAATCGAAAAGCAGACCGGCTACCGCATCGAGAACTACACCCTGAACCTCAGCGGCCGCCGTTTAAAGCCTTGAGCAGGACTGGAAAGCCCCGCAATCCCCGTTAACTTGAGCGCCAACAAGGCTTGACGCTGATCCGTGCCAGAGGCGAAGGACGCCCCTCCAATCCTGATCCTTGCCGAGCCCCTGATTCAGGCAGGGCTCGAGCGGTTGCTGGAGGACAGCTTCCAACTCAAGACGAGCACCGGAGCCGACACCGGGCGTGTCGACCTGGTGATTTGGAGCGTCAGCGCCGGGATGCCCGCGGCAACTTTGGAGCGCGAACTGCTCCAACTGCGTGAGCGCTGGCAGCCCGCACCGCTACTTCTGCTGCTTCCGGCCGAATCCGATCTGCCCAGCACTTGGTTGCTGCAACTCGGAGCCGAGGGTCTGCTGCAACAGGCGCAGCCAGAGGAGATCCGCGCAGCGATCGACACCCTGCTTAGCGGTGGCCGGGTCGTGGAATTGCGACCGCTCAACGCCGTCCAACAGCCTGAAACCAACCGCGAAGCCCTCGGCCTTGGGCAATGGCTACTTCGCAGCGGCCTGGCGCAGATCGAAGCGGAAATGCTCCGCTGCCAGCGTTGGCTGGACCTCCAGCCCGTGGGCTTGAACGCCCTACTGCTCTCCGGACGGCTGCGGGAACTGAACCTCGCGAAGCGCCTGCTGCTGTGGCTCTGGGGTCCGATCAGCATGGCCTTCCCCGCCGAGGCTCCGGCGCAACGGCCTGAAGCGCAAACGGTCGTGGGCATCAACCTGCGGGAACGCACCGCGATCGGTGTCTGGGATGCCATCCAAGAGCGGCTGATCGCTGCGGCCTCTGCGGGGGTGAGCAACACCAGCGGTCAACTGATGGCCCTGGAGGGGCTCAATGCGGATCATCGCCGCGACCTGCTGCTGGCCCTGTTGGCCCAGTTCGATCTGCTGATTACCCGCTTCCGCCACGAGCAATTGCGGGGCGAAGCCCTCGAGAGCCGCTGGCTCGGTCAGCAGCACGAGCTTCGGCACCTCTCCCTGCGCTCCATGGCTGGTGAATACGTCCAGCTGCCGCTGGAGGGGGGCCTGCTGCCTGTGGCCCAGAGCCTGAGCGACGCGAGTGATCTGACCGCAGTTGATCCCGAGCTTCCCAGCGCCCTGCCGATGCTGGCGGCCTTGGTCAGCGCCCAACCGATCCTCGTGGATGGCCGCCTGCTGGCCCCCGATGAACCCCAAGCCCTCCTGCACCTAGAAGCCCTGATCAGCAACTGGCTGATCCGCAGCGCCGAACTGATCAGCGCCGAAATTCTGGCCAGCTGCAGCACCTGGCCGGACCTGCGCCGCTATCTGCTGCGCAGTGACCTACTGCCGACCCGCAACCTCGAGCGCCTGCGCAACCAGCTCAACTCCCAACAGCGCTGGGATGCCCTGTTTGAGCGGCCCGTGCAGCTCTACGAGAGCCGCCGTCTTCTCTATGGCCTCCAACAGGGAGCGATCGTTCCGATCGAGCAGATGGAACCCCGCGACCGCGAACTGCAGCAACTGAGCTGGGGACAGCAGCTGATCACGCTGGTTCTCGAGGGGCGTGATGCCCTGGCCCCGCAGGTCCAGTCCCTGTTCAAGCGGCTCGGCGATCTGCTGGTGGTGGTGCTGACCCAGGTCATTGGACGCGCGATCGGTCTGGTGGGTCGCGGCATCGTGCAGGGCATGGGCCGCAGCGTCGGCCGAGGCTGAAGGCCACAATGGCCCGAGCCTTCCTTGCATTGATGCCCCGCACCTTGGCCCGGCTGCTGAAGCCCCTCGCAGCGCTGGCTCTCAGTCTGGTCCTGGTGCTTGGCCTCGCCGCACCAAGCCAGGCCGCCCGGGACACCAACAGCTACGACGGGAACATCTACGCGCTCTACGCCGGCAACGGCTCCCTGGTGCCGCCCCGCACCACGCTCTCGCAAGCCCTCGAAGAGCACCGGGCAATTGTCCTGGGCTTCTTCCTCGATGACAGCGCCGCAAGCAAGCAGTACGCGGTCGTCTTCAACGAGCTGCAGCGGCTCTGGGGCCGCAGCGCCGAGCTGATCCTGCTGCAGACCGATCCGCTGCAAAACCGAGAGACCCACGGGCCCAACGATCCGGCCAGCTACTGGAGCGGCGTCATTCCCCAGGTGGTGGTGATCAACAACGACGGCAAGGTCGTGCTGGACGAGAGCGGCCCGGCGAGCATCGATGCCATCAATGAGGCCCTCAGCGAGGTGACCGGGCTCCGGCCCCAGGGTGATGTGAAGCTCAGCCTCAACCGTGAGGTGAACGAACTCAACAGCGAAATCGTCCCGTCCCCATGACTCAGCGCCAAGAAACCGACAGCCTCGGTGCCATCGGAGTACCCGCTGATCACTACTGGGGAGCGCAGACCCAGCGCTCCATTGGCAACTTCCCCTTCGGCCAGCGGATGCCTCTGGCAATCGTGCATGCCTTCGGTCAGCTGAAGGCCGCTTGCGCGGAAGCCAACCGGGATCTCGGCAAACTCGATGGGGGCCTCTGCAGCGCCATCGTGACCGCCGCCGAGCAGGTCGCCGCAGGCGAATTGGATCAGGAGTTTCCGCTGAAGGTCTGGCAGACCGGGTCGGGCACCCAGAGCAACATGAACGCCAATGAGGTCATCGCCAACAAGGCGATTGAAGCCCTCGGCGGCGAGCTAGGCAGCAAGAGCCCGGTGCACCCCAACGACCACGTCAACCTCAGCCAATCCAGCAACGACACCTTCCCCGCGGCGATGCACATCGCCGTGGTGATTGAGCTGGAGCAACGACTACTCCCAGCCGTCGAGAGCCTGGCCGCCGCGCTCCAGGCGAAGGCCACGGCCTATGCCGACCTGGTGAAGATCGGCCGGACGCACCTTCAGGATGCGGTGCCCCTAAGCCTGGGCCAAGAGTTCAGCGGCTATGTCGCCCAGCTGCAGATGGCCATCGAAGCGATCCGCCAGAGCCTGCCGCGGGTGCGTGAGCTGGCCATTGGCGGCACCGCGGTCGGCACCGGACTGAACGCTCCGAAGGGCTTTGGAGAAGCCGTTGCCGCGCGACTGAGTGAGCGGCTGGGCACCGGCTTCAGCAGCGCCCCGAATAAGTTCCAGGCCCTCGCGGGCCATGAGGCGCTGGCCACAGCCCATGGCGGCCTGACGGTGCTGGCGGGTTCGCTGATGAAGATCGCCAATGACATCCGTTGGCTTGGCAGCGGCCCACGCTGCGGCCTTGGGGAGTTGGTCCTGCCGGAGAACGAGCCGGGCTCCTCGATCATGCCGGGCAAGGTGAACCCCACCCAATGCGAGAGCCTGACGATGGTGGCGGCCCAGGTGATGGGCAACAACACCGCGGTTCAGATCGGAGCCAGCCAGGGAAACTTTGAGCTGAACGTCTTCAAACCGCTCATCGCCCACAACGTTCTCGAGAGCATCGAGCTCCTGGCGGGCGGCTGCAGCAGCTTCCGTGAGCACTGCATCGAGGGCCTCAAGGCCAACGAGACGCGCATCGAGCGGCTGCTGAACCAGAGCTTGATGCTCGTGACGGCCCTGACCCCCGCCATTGGCTACGACCGCGCCAGCGGCATCGCCAAACACGCCCATAAGCATGGGTTGAGCCTCAAGGAAGCCGCCCTGGCGCTTGGCGAAATCAGCGCCGAAGACTTCGACCAATGGGTGCGCCCGGAGGCCATGGTCTGAGGCTCTAGAGCAGGTTTGCTGCCAGCTCCGCGAGTTCACTGCGCTCACCCCGGATCAAGGTGATGTGCCCCGCCAGGGGCTGACCCTTGAAGCGCTCCACGAGCCAGGTCAACCCGTTGCTCTCAGCATCCACATAGGGATTGTCGATCTGATACGGATCCCCCGTGAAGACGATCTTGGTGCCCTCGCCCACGCGAGTCACGATCGTCTTGACCTCATGGGGTGTGAGGTTTTGGGCCTCGTCGACAACCATGTATTGCCGCGGGATGGAGCGACCGCGGATGTAGCTGATCGCCTCCACCTCTAAGAGGCCCATCCCCTTGAGGTCCGTCCAATTGCTGCGGGGCGCGCGGTTTGCCCCCGCACGGTTCGCCGGACCCGATGCCCCTTTGGCGCTCGAGCGCCCCTCCTCCTCGGGGCTGTTGCCGAGCAGGAAATCAAGGTTGTCGATGATCGGCTGCATCCAAGGGCCCATCTTTTCCTCGAGGCTCCCCGGCAGAAAGCCGATCTCCTTGCCCAAGGAGATCACCGGCCGGGTCACCAGCAGCCGCTCATAGAGCTGCTCATCCGCCACCTGGTGCAAACCGGCCGCCAAGGCCAGCAGGGTTTTGCCCGTACCGGCCTTCCCAACCAAGGTCAGCAATTGGACCGAGGGGTCGAGCAGCAGATCCAAAGCGAACGTCTGCTCACGGTTACGGGCAGCGACCTTGCCCAGTCGGGCGCGGGTACTGCGCTGCAACGGCACCAGCCGTTGACCCTGAGCGTCAAAGCGCGCCAGGAGCGTGTGGTTCGGCTGGGCCTCATCCACCAGGGTCACCCCCTCATTGGCTTGGAGCTCAGCACCGGCCGCGGAAGGGAGCGCACCCAGCGCTAAGCCCCCCTCACTCTTGAGGCTGTCCATCGCGGTGGCACTGGCCGCCAGCTCACTCACCCCGGCGTAGAGGTCCGCAATGTCGACCTTGTCGGTGGTGTAGTCCTGGGCCGTCAGACCAACGGCATCGGCCTTGATGCGCAGGTTGGTGTCCTTGGTGACCAGCACCACAGGGGGTTGATCGGCAATCAAGCCGGAGCGGAGCTGCTCGAGCGCCACCGCCAGAATGTTGTTGTCTCCGCTGCCCCCCTTCAGCTCGGGCGGCAGCTGCGCCAGGGTCTCGCTGCGGCAGAAGACCACCTGCAGGGTGCCGCCACTGCTGTCATCGATCGGCACTCCCTCCGCCAGGTTCCCCTTCTCGCGTAGGGCATCCAGGAGACGCGAGATCTGACGCGCGTTGCGGCCCTTCTCGGAGGGGTCCTTCTTGAAGCGATCGATCTCCTCGACCACCTCGATTGGGATCACGACCGCGTTGTCTTCAAAGCGGGTGAGGGCCTGGGGGTCATGCAGCAACACATTCGTATCGAGAACGAAGGTCTTTCGCATCGGGGCTCACCACCGCGTTGCCGAAACGCTAAGCGGGTTTTTCGGCTGCACCACCTACGCTCCCGCAGAACGCAAAGCTCCGCCGTTGGCCGCCCTGTTTGCCGTCGTGTTGATCGCCGCCCTGGTCTTCGGCCTGGCGCTGCTCTGGCTGGAGCTGCGCCATCGCCTACGGCCGGCCTCCCCCCTGCGTCTCAGCAGCAGTGGCTGGAAGGTGCAGCGCAGCAGCGCCAACCGGTGGCAGGTCAAAGGCACCATCAGCATCCGCAACCCCCATCCGCGGATGGAGGTCTTTGTCCCTGAAATTGAACTCAAGCCGACCCTGCTGGGGCGCTCCGATCTCTCCAACGTCAACGTCCGCTGCAGCCTGACCCCGCAGCACCCCGATGAGCACGCCCGCAGCGATGGCTACTGGTTCGCCTACATCGTTAAAGGACGCAAGACCACCCAAGCCGAAGCGCTGATCACCCTGGAGGCCAACGACGAAATCGAGCTGCGCCAACTGCTCGACACCCTCTGGCTGGAGATCCTGTGGATCAACTACGGCCCCTTCGGTCGCCTGCAGCAACGCGATGGGGTGCTCATTCCCCTACGCCGTCCCGCCCCCGCCCAGGGCTCGAGCGCCAACTGGCGCCAGGGGGATCGCTGCAGCGTGTTGCCCATCCGCACCCATCTGCTCGGGACCCTCGACGATCCCGCCGAGGTGCTCCGCCACTACGCCGGTGCAGTGCTCCAACCCGGCGATGTTCTGACCATCGGTGAGACCCCCCTGGCGGTCATGCAGGGCCGCTACAACCACCCAGCCAATCTTCAGCCCTCAAGCCTGGCCCGGCTGCTCTGCCGCGTCTTCCATCCCACCAGCTCTCTGGCGACCGCCTGTGGTCTGCAGACCCTGATCGACAACGTCGGCCCAGCCCGCGTCCTCTGCGCCTGGCTCGCGGGCACCGCCCTCAAGCTGGTGGGCTCCAAAGGTTGGTTCTACCGGCTGGCCGGCGAGCAGGCCCGTCTGATCGACGACGTCACCGGCACCACGCCTCCCTACGACCAGACCATCGTCTTGGGCCCCGTCCAGAGCAGCGAGGTCTGCCGGCAACTCGCCGCCGAATTGGGTGTCGCCGTCGCCGTTGTCGATGTCAACGACCTGGGCCGGGTCAAGGTGCTGGCCTCCAGTCCCGGCTGCGATGAAGCGCTGCTAGCACGCGCCCTCAAACCGAACCCAGCGGGCAACGCCAACGAGCGCACACCCCTGGTGCTCGTTCGCCCGAACTAGCGATCGCCCATAACATTGATAGAGGCCCCCTCGGCGCCGCCGTGTCCTCAGCCGCTCAACCCAGTCTTCAGGTGAAGCCGCTGCGGGGATGGCAGCTGCCCTTTCTGCAGGATCCCTGCTTCACCGACCTTCTGCCCCTGCTGCAGCGCTGCCTGTTGCTGCAGGGACCGGAGCGGCTGCTGCAACGCCTCGCCCCCCGTCCTTCGTTGGCCTCGGAAACCTTCGTGGCCTTCCGGGACCCCCAGGCACCGCTGGGGTTGGTGGTCAGCCAACGCCTGAACCGCAGCGGCAGCTGCTGGCAGATCCAACACCTGCGCAGCGGTGAGGCGAGCCTCGCAGCGGGGGAAGCGGGGCGGATGGCCATCGAGGCCGCCTTGGTGCGGGCCGCGATCCAGGGGAGCCCGAATGCCGCCAGTTGGATCGCCACCAGCCCCGGCACCGACAGCACTCGCCTCGGTCTGCTGCGGCAACAGGGCTTCCAACAACTCCGCCACGAAACCCTCTGGCGCTGGGAACCGCCCCAACAGCCCCTCGATCGGGCCCTGCCTGCGGATCTGGAACTGCTGCCGCTGAATCGCCGCACCGCACTAGCGATGTGGCAGTTGGAGCAAGCCGCCCTGCCGGCCCAACTGCGGCAACTGCTGGACCGGCGTGTGGATGACCTCTTGGATCAAAGCGAGCAGCCCAGCTTGATGCTGCTGGACACCAACCGCCAACAGGCCGTTGCGGGGGTTCGGAGGTTGCGCCCCGGACACCGCGAGATCCCTGAACTTGAGCTCAGCCTCCACCCCGGCTGGCAGCACCTGCTTGGAGCGCCCCTCCAGCTGCTGCTCGAGCAATGCGCCAGCGGGCTTGGGGAAGTGCTGATCCGCAGCGATGTGCTCCAACACGAGCACAACCAATGGCTTCAGAGCCTGGGCATGGCCCCTGAGGGCGAAGAGGTGGTGATGGCCCGCAGCGTCTGGCGCCGCCATGCCCCCCAGACCAGCCAGGTGGTCAGCCGCAAGCTCGAAGCCGTTCTTGGGCAGCTGCAACCCGGGCAGAAGCCCATCCCAACCCCACTCGGGCGCTAGTGGCGGCCCCAGCTCCCCGATCGGTCCTTGCGCTGGATGTGGGCCGCAAACGCATCGGCCTCGCCGGTTGTGATGCTCTAGGCCTCACCGTCAAGGCACTGCCCGCCCTCCACCGTGGCCGCTACCCAGCTGACCTCGAGCGGCTCAAGACACTCGTGCAAGAGCGGCGGATCCTGGCGCTCGTGGTCGGGCTCCCCCTCGATGCCCAGCAGCAGCCCACCGCCCAAGCCGAGCACTGCCGCCGCTATGGCGAGCGTCTCGCCAGGGATCTGAATCTGCCGCTGGCCTTCGTCAATGAATACGCCAGCAGCTGGGATGCCGCCGAACGCTTTGGCCTGCGCGGTGATCGAACTGGCGCCCTCGACAGCGCCGCCGCCGCCCTGCTCTTGGAACAGTGGCTCCAGGAGGGACCCGAGCCTGCAGCGATCAGCAAGGCGACCCCGCCCCTTGGCCGCGGGCCCGACGCCCAGGCATCCTGAGGACATCTCCCCCACCCGCCATGAGCACTGACGGCCCCAGCATCAACGGCACCGGTGATGTCCCCACCGTGCTGGTGCGGGACCAGAGCGGGCGCCAGCTGCTCTGCTTCCTCGAGCAACTGATCCCCCTCGAGGGCAAGGATTACGCCCTGCTCACCCCCGTCGACACCCCGGTCTGCCTCGTGCAGATCGCCGAAAACGAAAACGGCGAAGACGAGGTCATTGAAGAGCTGAGCAACGCCGAGCCGATCCTCTCGATCGCGGATGTGGTGCTGCAGGAGCACGACCTCACCCTCGTGCGCTCCGCCGTCACCCTCACCGTCAGCGGTGATCTGGAAGAGCCCGACCCCGAGGAGTTCGACGACGACGAGCTGGACGGGGACGACGAGGACGAGACCGACCTCTACGAAATGCTGATCCAGTTCCGGGCTGAGGAGAAGGAATACGGCCTCTTCATCCCCCTGGACCCCTTCTTTGTGGTTGCCCGGATGGAGAACGGCGAGGGCGTCCTCGTTGAAGGCGAGGAGTTCGAGCGCGTCCAGCCCCTGATCGAAGCGGAACTCGATGAGCGGGAGCTCGGTGACGACTGATTCGGTGACCCGTCGCTCCGTCTCGGATCTGCTGCAACCCAACCTGGTGGCCGCAGGCACCCTGGTGGATCTGCCCCTGGATGGCCTGCTGGCCCAGGGGATCAGGGCCCTGGTCCTTGATGTGGACCGAACCCTGCTGCCCCATCGGGGGTCCACCCTGCCGGAGCCAATGGCGGCCTGGCTGAAGCGTGCCCAGGCGACGGTGCCCCTGCACCTCTTCAGCAACAACCCCTCCCGAACGCGCATCGGCGGTGTCGCCGAGCAGTTGGGCGTGGACTTCACCACCAGCGCCGGCAAACCGCGCCGCTCTCCCCTGCGGCGGGTGCTGCAGCAACTCGATCTTCCCGCTGACCAAGTCGCGATGGTGGGGGACCGGGTCTTCACCGACGTGCTGGTGGGCAACCGCCTCGGGATGTACACCGTCTTGGTCAAACCGATTGACCCCAGCGGTCAACCCTGCCGCCATGACCACTGGCAGCGCTTTGAGGTGAAGCTGGCCCAACTCGCCGGAGCGGACCTTCCCTAACCATGGCAACCCGCCGAGTCATCAAAATCGGCACCAGCGTTCTGCGGGGCAGCGGTTCCCGCGGGACCGACGCGGTCATCGCTGATCTCGCCTCCAGTCTCTGCGGCCTCTGGCGGCGGGGGGAACCGGTGGTACTCGTCACCAGTGGCGCCGTTGGTCTTGGCTGCAATGCCCTCCAACTCGAACAGCGGCCCACGGAGCTCGAGGCCCTGCAGGCCTCAGCCGCCGTCGGGCAAGGCCGGTTGATGACGCTCTATGACCAGGCCTTTGCCGCCCACGGCCGTTCTGTCGCCCAGGTGCTCCTGACCCGAGCGGATCTCGCCTCGCGGCGGCGCTACCAAAACGCCTGCCGAACCCTCGAGCAGTTGCTCAGCTGGGGGGTGACGCCGGTGATCAATGAAAACGACACCCTGGCGACCGATGAGCTGCGCTTTGGCGATAACGACACCCTCTCGGCGTTGGCCGCGGCGGCGATCCAGGCCGATGAACTGGTCTTGCTGACCGACATCGACAGCCTCTACTCCGGTGATCCCCGTAGCGATGCCGATGCCAAACCGATCCCCGAGGTCCATTCCCTCGCCGAGATCGAAGCCTTAGCGGGCGTGGCCAAGGGCGGCGGCCGCTGGGGAACCGGGGGGATGACCACGAAGCTCTCCGCAGCACGCATTGCAACGGCCAGCGGCATTCCGGTGCGCCTGGCCGATGGCCGCGATCCCGCCGTGCTGGAGGCCCTCTTGGCGGGTGAGCAGCTGGGCACCCTCTTCCGCCCCAGTGAGACCCCCCTCAGTAGCCGTAAGGGTTGGCTCGCCCATGCCCTGCTGCCCAAGGGCAGCATCACGGTGGATGCTGGCGCTGAGCAGGCATTACTGGAGGAGGGAGCCTCGCTTCTGGCCGTCGGAATCTCCAGCGTGGAGGGATCCTTCGGCCGCCGCGAGGCCGTCCGGGTGATCAGCGAGGACGGCCGTGAACTGGCCCGAGGCCTCAGCGCCCTGACCAGCGAGGAATTGGAGGGGGACCTGGGTCAGCTCGGTGTGGCCATTCATCGGGATCACCTCGCCGTGGTCGCCGCCATCTGAGACCTGCGGAATCGGCTTACGATCCGCTGGTCATCCCCCTGCCGCCAATGCGCTTCAGCCAACTGCTCAGCCAACTGAGCGAGGTGAAGGCCGCAGGCGGGATCGAGTCCCTTCAGCACCACCTTGGGGAAGATCCCGAGCTGGAGGCGGCGGCGGCCCTGGATCAGGCCCTCAGCGGACAGGTGAGTTTCCTGGAGGCCGGCAACGCCCTGGCCGCCGCCCTGAACGCCAGTGGTGCCAGCGCCGTCCTGCTGCCGGCCAAGGGCAACGAATGCGAGGCCGCCCAAGCGGAGGCCACCGCCAAAGGCATGGCTTGGATCGCCCTGGCTGATCCGCGACTGGGCTTTGCCGAAACCCTCGATGCCCTCTATCCGCGCAAACCAAAGGCTCCCGGCGTTCACCCCAGCGCCGTCATTGCCCCGGAGGCTGTGGTGGGCATGGGCAGCCACGTGGGCGCCCATGTCGTGATCGGCGGTGACGTGCAGATCGGCGCCTCCTGCACGATTCACCCGAACGTCGTCATCTACGACGACGTGCAGATCGGCGATGGCTGTGAACTCCACGCCGGTGCCGTCCTGCACCCCGGCTCCCGCCTCGGCCGGGGCTGCGTGGTCCACTCCAATGCCGTCGTTGGCAGTGAAGGGTTTGGATTTGTTCCAACCGCGAGCGGCTGGCGCAAGATGCCGCAAACCGGTCTCGTGGTGCTCGAGGACGGCGTCGAGGTGGGCTGCGGCAGCACCATCGATCGCCCCTCCGTCGGCGAGACCCGCATCGGAGCCGGCAGCAAGATCGACAACCTCGTCCACATCGGTCACGGCGTGACCACCGGTAAGGGTTGCGCCCTGGCCGCCCAGGTCGGCATCGCCGGTGGAGCCCGCCTGGGCAACGGCGTCATCCTGGCCGGCCAAGTGGGCCTCGCCAACAAGGCCGTCATGGGCGATCGCTCCATCGCTTCCTCCAAATCCGGGGTGCACGGTGAGGTGGCCGCCGGGGAGGTCGTCAGTGGCTATCCCGCGATCCCAAACCGCCTCTGGCTGCGCTGTTCGGCGGCCTTCAACAAACTTCCTGAGCTAGGGAAGGCGCTGCGCCAGCTGGAGAAACAAGTCAAGCCGTAGCCTCCCCGGAAGCCCAGGCGGACGTCGATGACCAGCTTCCGGATCACCCTGCTCCCCGGTGACGGGATCGGTCCTGAAATCACGGCGGTGGCCCGCCAGATGCTGGATGCGGTCAGCCGCAGCCACGGCTTCGAGCTGATCTACGACGAGCAGCCGATGGGGGGCTGCGCCATCGACGCCACCGGCGAACCCCTGCCCTCCAGCACCCTCGAGGCCTGCAAAGCCGCCGACGCGGTTCTGCTTGCCGCGATCGGCTCCCCCCAATACGACAGCCTTCCCCGCGAGAAGCGTCCTGAGAGCGGCCTGCTGGGCCTGCGTTCCGGCATGGGGCTATTCGCGAATCTCCGCCCGGTGAAGATCATCCCGGCCCTGATCGATGCCTCGACCCTGAAGCGCGAGGTCATTGAAGGGGTCGACCTGATGGTGGTCCGCGAACTGACCGGGGGCGTCTACTTCGGCACCCCCAAGGGCCGGGTCGAGGCCGAGGGCCGCGTGCGCGGCTTCAACACGATGGCCTACTTCGACGACGAGATCGACCGCATCGCCAAGGTCGGTTTTGACATCGCCCAACAGCGCAGTGGCCGCCTCTGCAGTGTCGACAAGGCCAATGTCCTCGACGTGAGCCAGCTCTGGCGCGATCGCGTTGAGGCTCTCCACGCCAGCAGCTACGCGGGGGTGGAGCTGAGCCATATGTACGTGGACAACGCCGCGATGCAACTGGTGCGCAATCCCCGCCAGTTCGACGTGCTGCTGACCAGCAATCTGTTCGGCGACATCCTCAGCGATGAAGCCGCCATGCTCAGCGGCTCCATCGGCATGCTGCCGTCGGCCTCCCTCGGCGAAAGCGGCCCGGGCCTGTTCGAGCCCATCCACGGCTCTGCCCCCGACATCGCCCGCCAGGACAAGGCCAATCCAATGGCCATGGTCCTCAGTGCCGCGATGATGCTGCGGGTCGGCCTCAAGCAGGACGCCGCCGCCACCGCCCTCGAGCAGGCCGTCGACCGCGTGCTGGCCCAGGGCTATCGGACCGGCGATTTGATGGCCGAAGGGTGCACCCAACTGGGTTGCCAGGCGATGGGCGATCAACTACTGGCAGCTCTTGAAGGCTGATCCGCAACGGATTAGAGGAGTCGGCACCACGACCTGCCAAACTCGCCTGAAGTTCCACTGACCCCTGCGCATGTCGAAGCGTCACCCGGTTGTGGCTGTCACCGGTTCCTCCGGCGCAGGCACCAGCACCGTGAAGCGTGCTTTTGAGCACATCTTCAAGCGCGAGGGCATCACCCCGGCCGTGGTGGAAGGCGACAGCTACCACCGCTACGAGCGGGCCGCCATGAAGGAAGCCATGGCAGCTGCCCTGGCCAAAGGCGAGAACTTCTCCCACTTCGGCCCTGAAGCCAACCTCTTCGACAAGCTCGAGGAACTCTTCCGCAGCTACGGCGAATCCGGTGGCGGCCAGAAGCGCTACTACCTGCACTCCGTCGAAGAGGCCGCTGACCACAACGCCCGTCTCGGCACCAACCTCGAGCCCGGTCAGTTCACCCCCTGGGAGAACATTCCCGCCGGCACCGACCTGCTCTTCTACGAAGGCCTGCACGGCGGTGTGAAGGGTGAGGGCTATGACGTGGCTGGCCTAGCCGATCTGCTGGTGGGCGTGGTGCCCATCGTCAACCTGGAGTGGATCCAAAAGATCTCCCGTGACAACGCTGAGCGCGGCTACTCCGCTGAGGCCACCGTTGACACGATCCTGCGTCGGATGCCGGATTACATCAACCACATCTGCCCGCAGTTCAGCCAGACCGACATCAACTTCCAGCGTGTCCCCACCGTGGACACCTCGAACCCCTTCATGATCCGGAACATCCCCACCCCGGATGAGTCCTTCGTGATCATTCACTTCCGCAAGGGTGCTCGCGAGAAGTGGGGAATCGACTTCACCTACCTGCTCGACATGATCCACGATTCGTTCATGTCCAGCCCCACCTCGATCGTGGTGAACGGCGGCAAGATGGGCTTCGCGATGGAGCTGATCCTCACCCCGATCATTCACCGCATGATCGAAGAGAAAAAGAAGCTGGCCTGAGCCTGCTTCCCGCCTAATCTGGGGCGCAACTGGCGGACACGGTCCTCCCACCTCGGTTGCTCCTCAGACCAGTTCCATGGAGCGCCCCCGGCGCTCGAACCCACCAGCTCCTCTCTCGTTTGAGATTCGAGGGGCGGTGGGTTCTTCTGTATCCGCGCCACCCCGTTGGGACCGCATCAACAGCGCCGCCGTGATTGCCCAGGCGCGGCGGGTCTATTTCCAGTACCTGGAGCGTTCACCCTCCGCACAGGAGCCCCAGGGGATCGTGCTGAGTCCAGGCCAGGGGCGTGTGGTCTTCGAGCTGCCGGTGCTCCTGCCCGACGAGCACTTCATCCCCCTGGACTGGGTTCGAGCCCGTCCGTCCCGCTCCCGCGCCACCCGATCGCCCTACCGCGGCCTCTAATGCCTCCCGCAACGCTGCTGCTGTTGATCACCGCCCTTGGGCTCTGTGTGGGCAGCTTCTTGAACGTGGTCGCCTGGCGCTACCCCCGGCAGGAGTCCGTGGTGCGCCCGGCCAGCCACTGCCCCCACTGCGGCACGCGACTGACCTGGAGCGAGAACATCCCCGTTCTGAGCTGGCTGCTGCTGCGCGGCCGGTGTCGCCATTGCCGGAGCCCCATCAGCCTGCGTTACCCCGCCGTGGAACTGCTCTGCGGCGGCCTCTTCCTCGCTGCCGCCCTGGGCTACCCCGAGGCCCTCGGCCAGGCTCCAGGAGGCCTCACCATGGTGGCGGGCTGGTGTCTGGTGACCCTGCTGCTGCCCCTGGTGCTGATTGATCTGGACCAGCTCTGGTTGCCCGAGCCCCTCTGCCGCGCCGGCGTCCTGCTGGGCTTGGTCTTCACGCTGCTGGCGGTCTTCAGCCAAAGCGGCGGCCCCGAACCCCAGCTCCTGCTCTGGCACTTGCTCGCCGCCAGCGCCGGTCTGCTGGGGTTCGAGGCCACCAGCGCTGCCGCCCAGGCCATCCTGGGCAAACCGGCCCTGGGCTTGGGCGATGCGAAGTTGGCCGCCCTCCTGGGGGCCTGGCTCGGGCTGACAGGCCTCGGTCTGAGCGTCGCCCTGGCCGTCTTCTCTGGAGCGGTCTTTGGTGTTCTCGCTCTGCTGAGTGGCCGGCTGAAGCGCGGTCAACCCTTCCCGTTTGGCCCCTTCCTTGCGGCCGCTGGACTGGCGGTCTGGATGGCTGGAAACAGCTTCTGGCTGCAACAGCTCAGCGGGCACTGGGGCTGGAGCGCCCTTTAATGGTCTGATCTGACCACCGGAGACCGCTTTCACCATGTCGCTATTCGACTGGTTTGCCGATCGCCGCAAGACCGCTCCTGCCGTGCGCAATGCCCAGGAGGTCAACGAGGACGACGGCCTCTGGAGCAAATGCCCCGAGTGCGGCCTCGTGGTCTATCGCAAGGATCTCGCCGCCAACGCCAGTGTTTGCAGCGGCTGCGGCTATCACCACCGGATCTTCAGCGAAGAGCGCATTCGCCTGATCGTCGACGAGGGCAGCTTTGAGGCGCTCGACACCGAGCTCTGCCCGACGGATCCCCTGGCCTTCAAAGATCGCCGCAGTTACGCGGATCGCATTCGCGACACCCAGCGCTCCACCGGCCTCAAGGACAGCGTCATCACGGGAATGTGCACGGTTGAGGGCATCCCGATGGCCCTCGGTGTGATGGATTTCCGCTTCATGGGCGGCTCCATGGGCTCGGTGGTGGGCGAGAAGCTGGCCCGACTGATCGAGACGGCCACCGCCAAGCGCGCTCCGGTGCTGATCGTCTGCGCCTCCGGCGGTGCCCGCATGCAAGAGGGGATGCTCTCGCTGATGCAGATGGCGAAGATCTCCGGAGCCCTCGAGCGCCATCGCCAGGCGGAGCTCCTCTATCTGCCCCTTCTCACCCACCCCACAACCGGGGGGGTGACCGCCAGCTTTGCCATGCTTGGCGATCTCATCCTGGCGGAACCCAAGGCCCTCATCGGCTTCGCCGGTCGTCGCGTCATCGAGCAGACCCTGCGGGAGAAGCTCCCCGATGACTTCCAAACCGCGGAATACCTCCAGGACCACGGCTTCGTCGACCACATCGTGCCCCGCACCAAGCTGCGCAGCACCCTGGCCAGCCTGCTGACCATGCACGGCTGCAGCAAAGCCGTCGCCGCGTGAGCACAACCATCCGCGTCTGCTGCGCCTTCCTGCTTGGACTGCTTCTGCTGGGCAGCCCTGCCCAAGCGGGTCCGGTGGACTGGCAGGAGGTGCCCGCCACCAGCGAAGGGCAGCAATGGTGGGATCAAGGCAGCCTGCGCCTAAACAAAAGCGGCAACCTGACCGTTCTGAGTCGCTTCCAGCCACCGACCCCGGAGATGGATGCCGATGGAAAGGAGGCCCGCCCACCAGCCAGCAGCCTCTATGTGATGGAGCTGGACTGCGGCCAACGGCTCTACCGAGACACCTCCATCAATGGACTGCCCCAATGGGGAAGCCAATGGCAGGCCTCCGCCAATGACGGATTGATTGAAGCCACCATCGAAGCGGTCTGCGCCGCCGGGGGGGAGCTCCTGGCAGGCTCCTAACACCACTGCCCAAACCGCCGTGACCGGATCCAGCACCCACCCGCGTCCCTTAGGGGTCGCCCTTGTTGGTTTGGGGTTCGGCGAGAAGGTGCACCTGCCTGCGCTGCGGGATTGCCCCCTGACCGAGCCGGTCGCGCTCTGGCATCACCGCAACGAACGGCTCGACCAGGCCTGCAGCACCCACGGGCTCCCGGGCTTCACTGATTTCGACGCCCTCCTGGCGGATCCACGGGTGGATGCGCTGGTGATTGCCACCCCCCCGGAACCCCGTTTCGCCCTCGCCCAGGCCGCCATCGCCGCAGGCAAACACCTGCTACTGGAAAAACCGGTCGCCCTGGAGGCTGCTCAGGTGGAGAGCCTGCAACGCCAAGCCCTCCAGGCCGGTGTGAGCGTGGCCGTGGATTTCGAGTACCGCGGCGTCCCGGAATTTCAGCAATTCGCAGCGCTTCTGGAGGACGGAGCCGTCGGCACGCCCTGGCTGGTGAAACTTGATTGGCTGATGGGTAGCCGCGCCGATGCCAGCCGCCCCTGGAACTGGTATTCCCAGCGTGCCGCTGGTGGGGGGGTGCTCGGATCCCTCGGCACCCATGCCTTCGACACGCTGCATTGGCTGGTGGGCCCCACCCGCAACCTGAGCGCCCAACGCAGCATGGCCATCCCCCAGCGTCCCTTGGCCGACGGCAGCGGTCGCATGGCCGCCGTGGATGCCGAGGACATCGCCCTCTTGCAACTTGAGATGGAGGATCGCCAAGGTCGCTGCATCCCGGCCCAGGTCGCCCTGGCCTCCGTGACAAAACCGGGCCGCGGCTACTGGATCGAGGTCTATGGCAGCGAAGGCAGCCTGGTGCTGGGATCAAGCAACCAGAGCGATTACGTCCATGGCTTCAAGCTCTGGCGCTCCGGTCCCTCCGGTGCCCTCGAGGAGATCAGCCCGGATCCGAGCTTGGCCTTCCCCAAGACCTGGCCGGACGGTCGCCTGGCCGCCGTGCGCCGCATCACCCAGTGGTGGGCCGAGGCCGCCAGGGAAGGCAGGCCCATGGTTCCCGGGCTGTCAGAAGCCGTCTTGAGCCAGCGGGTTTGCGACCTGGCCCTGGAATCAGCCGACAGCGGGCTCAGGGCCCAGCTTTGACGGAAAAGGCGCCGGTTAGGATCGCCGCCATTCCCTTATTGGTGTCCCCATGGCGCTCGTTCCGCTTCGGCTGCTGCTCGACCACGCCGCTGAAAACGGCTACGGCATCCCTGCTTTCAACGTCAACAACCTGGAGCAGGTGCAGTCGATCATGGAGGCTGCCTATGAGACCGATAGCCCCGTCATCCTGCAGGCCTCCCGCGGCGCCCGTCAGTACGCCGGTGAGAACTTCCTGCGTCACCTGATCCTGGCTGCCGTTGAGACCTATCCCGACATCCCCGTCGTGATGCACCAGGACCACGGCAACAGCCCCGCCACCTGCTTCGGTGCTGCCGCTAACGGCTTCACCTCCGTGATGATGGACGGCTCCCTGGAAGCCGACGCCAAGACCCCGGCCAGCTACGACTACAACGTGGCTGTCACCAAGGAAGTGGTGGATGTGGCCCACGCCATCGGCGTCAGCGTCGAGGGTGAGCTGGGTTGCCTGGGCTCCCTGGAGACCGGCATGGGCGAAGCCGAAGACGGCCACGGTTTCGAGGGCAAGCTCGACCACAGCCAGCTGCTGACCGACCCCGCTGAGGCTGCCGACTTCGTCGCCAAGACCAAGGTGGACGCCCTGGCCATCGCCATCGGCACCAGCCATGGCGCTTACAAGTTCACCCGGAAGCCCACCGGTGAAGTCCTGGCCATCAGCCGCATCGCTGAAATCCACAAGGCCATCCCCAACACCCACCTGGTGATGCACGGCTCCTCCTCCGTGCCCCAGGAATGGCTGGAGATGATCAACAAGTTCGGTGGCGCCATCCCCGAGACCTACGGCGTGCCCGTCGAGGAAATCCAGGAAGGCATCCGCAACGGTGTCCGCAAGGTCAACATCGACACCGACAACCGCCTGGCCTTCACCGCCGCTGTGCGTGAAGCAGCGATGAAGGATCCCGCCAACTTCGACCCCCGCCACTTCAACAAGCCCGCCCGGGCCTACATGAAGCAGGTCTGCCTCGATCGCTACCAGCAGTTCTGGTGTGCCGGCAACGCCAGCAAGATCAAGCAGCGCGACATCAACTACTACGCCGGCCTCTACGCCAAGGGCGAACTGGAGCCCAAGTCCGCCGTGGCTGCCTGATTCAGGCGTTCCACTGCTGTTAGCCGGGGCCCGCAAGGGCCCCTTTTTTTGTGCCCGCTAGGGCAGCAGCGGCTGGGGCAGGGTCAAGGCCCGCATGCCGTTGCTGGGCTGAGCGGCCACCAGCTTGGCGAGGGCCTCATCAAAGGTGGGCTCCATCACAAAGCGGCGGCCATCGGTCACGACCACGCGCACCAAGGTCGGCAGGGCATTGCTGTTGCTCTGGAGGTAAATGGGCTCCACATAAAGCAGACCCTGGCCCACGGGCATCGCCAAGAGATTGCCTCGCAGGAGGCGTGAGCCCACCCGGTTCCACAGACCGAACTGATAGCTAATCGCCGGGTCTTGCTCGATGAGCGCCGAGATCTGCTGGGGACCCAACAGCAACCGCTGCTGCGGGAAGCGCACCAGGAACAACTCGCCGTAGTTCGGAGTGTCGTTACGGGCCGCCAACCAACCCACCATGTTGGGCCGCTTCAGCGGGGTGAACGGAAGCAACAGCACGAATTCAGGCCGCTGCTGACCGGGAAGCTGCATGGTCACGTGGTACGGACGCACCGGCACCGGAGCCCCGGCGTCGCCGTAGATCTCCAGGGGCAGCGCCCAGACGTCATCTCCGTTGTAGAAGGTGCGCACATCCGTGACGTGGTAGCGGAGTAGGCGTTCGGCCTGAATGTTGAACTGACTCTTGGGCACCTGGATGTGGGCCAGCAGGGCCTTGGGCATTGCTGAGAGCGGACGGAAGAGATCCGGGAAGACCTTCCGCCAGGTGCGCAGCACCGGATCGCTCGGATCGTTCACATAGAGCCAGACGTCGCCGTTGTAGGCATTGACGACCGCCTTGACCGGGTTACGGAAGTAGCGAATCCCATCGGGATTGGCATCGGAGTAGGGGTAGCTGCGACTCTCCGTGAAGCCGTCGAGCATCCAGTACTGGTGATGCTCGGGCCGATAGTCCGGGTCATCGTCCACCCGGGCCGTGACCAGATAGGGCTTGCTCTCAAAGCGCAGGAAGGGGGCCAGGGCCTGGAGACGGTCGTTGACCTGGCGGCGCACAAGCAGGCGCGACGAGGGGGTCAAAGAGCCCGTGAACAGCAAGCGGGCCTCGTTGAGATAGATCGCCGCCATCAGGCGATCCAGCGGGCCATGGATCGGAACCCCGGCCGTGCCGTCGTAGTGGGAATAGACGTTGAGGTCACCCTCGGGGTAATCGAACTCCCGCACCTGGGAGGGGGCGATCGCGTAGGGCGCCGGGGCCGACGCGAAATAGAGCCGCGGGCGACCCACCGGCAGATAGCGCTCCACGCGCTTCTGGCTCTGGCCAAGTTGGGGCAGGGCCTGAACGCGGCCGCTGCGGCCGAGGTCTTTCACGAAGTAAAGCGGCAGCCCATCGCTGCCCGAGACGTTCACCGGGGAGACCGTGAAGCCGTAGCCATGGGTGAAGACCAGGTGGCGATTGAGCCAGGTGCGTGACCCCTGGGCTAAGGCCGAGGAATCCAGTTCGCGGGCTGCGATCAAAACCTGTTGGGAGCCCAACGCGCTGGCGTCCGCATTCAGGGGGTAGCGATCGACGGCGGCGGATGGGAAGTCGTAGTAGAGCCGCAATTGCTGCAGCTGACGGTTGGCCTCCAGCAAGGGGGTGCTGTCCCAGAGCCGCACGTTGGCCAGGGTCCCCTCAGCACTCTTGAGATCCGCGGCGCTGAGTTGTTGCTTGGGCTCGAGGTCCAGCTCGCGTACCGCCTCCAGACCAAAGGCCCGGCGGGTCGCTGCGATGGCCCTACGCAGGTAAGGCGTTTCCAGTTCCAGCTCCCGGGGCTGCACCCAGACCCGCTGCACGAGCGGTGCCAGGCCCCACTCCACGACCGGCAGCAGGCAGGCCGCCGCCAGCAAGGGGAGCATCGCCGCCCGGCGGAACCAGGAGCGGGGAACGGGAAGCAACAGCCCGAGGCCACTAATCAGCAGCAAGAGGGCCAAGAGCAGCCGCAGCGGTAGGCGGATATGCAGATCGACGAAGCCGGCGCCCGAGGCCACCCCGCTGCCTTCCACCATCAGGTCAAACGGAGTCAGGCCATAGCTGAGGGCTGCCATCAGGGCCAGAACGGCCAGCTGGGGTTGCAGCACCCGCTGCTGCTCCCGGCTCAACCCCGGGAAGCGCAGCTCGCTCAAAACCGTGCCTTCGCTGAAGGTCAGCCAGAGGCAGCCTGCAAAGCCGATCAGCACCTGGGCGATCACGAGGCTCACCAGCAGGTGCAGGGCCGGCAGGCGCAGCACGGTGAAGCTCAGGTCAAAGCCGGTGAGCGGGTCAGCCTCGCCAAAGGGAACCGCCAACAGACCGGGGAGCCACAGGCTCCAGCCCCGGGCGCAGGCGGTGGCCGATCCGGCCAAGGCGGCCGCAAGGCTGATGCGCAAGGTCGTGTACGGCCAGCGCAGGAGGCAGGGGAGTAGCACCACTGCCAAACCAAACACCAAGGACGGAGGCAACTCCGCCAGAACCGAGAGGCCGGTGATCACCTCACCGCCAAAGGGGTCCAGGATCAACCCTCGGGCCTGCAAAAAGAGATAGCTCAGACCGATCACCAGCAGGAGCAACAGGCCCACGAGCACGGCCACAAGCGGGCCGCTGGAGAGGGGGGCAAGGGGGCGCTCCCGCGGTTGCTTGCGCGGTGCCTCTTGCCTGAGGCGCCAACAACGGCGCAATTGCTGAAGCTGCAGCGGCAAGCCAAGGCCAAGCACCAGGGCAAAGGCCAGGCACTGAAAAAGCCAGCGGCGCAGGACCACCGTCAAGGCATCGAATTGTGCAAACCACTGCGCCTCGATCACCAGACGCGGCAGAAGCACCAACAAACCCAGCACCAGGGCGGCGCCTGCGGCCCAACGCAACAGCCGCCTGAGGCCTTGAACCGATACCTGCACAAGCTGAGCCGATCCCTGGCCGAGACTAGGCAGCACAACCGCTGGGTCAAGCCGCAGGCCAGGGACCAACACGATTTTGAACCAATACCCGACCTTCGATATCGGGTTTAATCAGATCGGTGAATTGGCGCTGCTAATTTCAATCCAACGTTCAGGGTCTGAACTTGACGGCAACCCTTTCTCGCTCCAGCGTTGGTCCCACCTTCACAGGGCTGCGCTGCAAGGAATGCGGCCAGGCCTACGACCCCGGTGCCCGCCACGTCTGCGAGGACGTCTGCTTCGGTCCCCTCGAGGTGGTCTACGACTACGAGGCGATCAAGAACCGCGTCAGCCGCGCCACGATCGAAGCCGGCCCCGCCTCCATCTGGCGCTACCGCGATTTTCTGCCGATCGAAGGCGATCCAATTGATGTCGGCACCGGCTTCACCCCCCTGCTGAAGGCAGACAACCTCGCCAAGCGTCTGGGCCTGAAGAGCCTCTACATCAAGAACGACGGCGTCAACATGCCGACTCTGTCCTTCAAGGACCGAGTCGTTTCCGTCGCCCTGACCCGCGCCCGCGAACTGGGCTTTAAGACCGTCAGCTGCGCCTCCACCGGCAACCTCGCCAACTCCACCGCTGCCATCGCCGCCCACGCGGGCCTTGATTGCTGCGTCTTCATCCCCAGCGACCTGGAGTTGGGCAAGGTGCTCGGCACCTTGATCTACAACCCCACCCTGATGGCGGTGAAGGGGAACTACGACCAGGTCAACCGCCTGTGTTCGGAAGTGGCCAACACCTACGGCTGGGGCTTCGTCAACATCAATCTGCGCCCTTACTACTCCGAGGGCTCCAAGACCCTCGGCTACGAGGTGATCGAACAGCTGGGTTGGGAACTCCCGGACCACGTCGTGGCACCCCTGGCCTCCGGCTCCCTCTTCACCAAGATCCGCAAGGGCTTTGACGAATTCATCAAGTGCGGCTTGGTGGACGAGAAGCCCGTGCGCTTCAGCGGAGCCCAAGCCGAGGGCTGCAACCCGATCGCCGAGGCCTTCCGCGAAGGGCGTGACTTCATCACCCCGGTGAAGCCCAACACGATCGCCAAATCGATCGCCATCGGTAACCCCGCTGATGGCCCCTACGCCATCGACATCGCCAATCGCACCGGCGGCAACATCGCCGACGTCAACGACACCGAGATCGTTGAGGGCATCAAGCTCCTGGCCGAAACCGAAGGCGTGTTCACCGAAACCGCTGGCGGCACCACGATTGCCGTCCTCAAGAAGCTGGTGGAACAGGGCAAGATCAACCCCGAAGAGCGCACCGTGGCCTACATCACGGGCAACGGCCTCAAGACCACCGAAGCCGTGGTCGATGCCATCGGGAAGCCCTACACGATCGAGGCTCAACTCGACAGCTTCAACAGCGCCTGGAAGCAAGCCCAGGCCGATCAAGCGCAGGCCTGATCTCCGCGCCATCCATTCGACCCATCTCCCCCCTGCCATGCCCGTTCAGGTCCTGATCCCCACCCCACTTCAGAAGTTCACCAACGACGAGGCCAGCGTCGCCCTGGACGCCACCAGCGTGGACGGGCTGATCGACGCCCTCGATGGCCGCTACCCCGGTCTCAAAGGTCGCCTCTGTGACGAGGCCGGCAAGCTGCGCCGCTTCCTGAACGTCTACGTGAACAGCGAGGATATTCGTTTCCTCGAGAACCAAACCACCCCTCTCAAGGACGGGGACGAAGTCAGCATCGTTCCCGCCGTTGCTGGAGGCTGATCAGCCGCTGTAGCGATTCCTGCAGCAGCCCAGCACCAAAGCTGACTGAATCAAAGCTCTGCAGGCTCGCTCTGGAGCCGCCTTCCTCTGGACCTGGTGTCATCCAATGACTCAAACCCCGGATCGTCCATCAACGGACCTTGGGCTCCATGTCCAGGGCGAGGCCGCTCAGCTGAACCCCGTGGCCGACAAGGCCCAACTGTTTGATTACCGGCAAGCCGCGAACCCGATCCGCAGCGGCCTGACCGAACCGATTCCCTACCGCTGCTGGGGTGCAGATCTGCACAGCAGCGGTCCCAGCGGCATTCTTCCGTTGGACCTCAGTAGCGAGTTGGGCACCAGTGGTCCCGCCACCAGCCCCGGCCTCGCCGCCCACTTCATTCGCATCGAAGCGGGAGAAGGCGTGCGCGCCGCAGCCAGCGCCACCAGCTCCCTGTTCTTCGTCCTCTCCGGTGAGGGGGTCTGCCGCGTCCGCGAGACCGACCAAGACACCACGATCCGCTGGAGTGAAGGGGACCTCTTTGTCCTTCCTTGCGGCGGCACACCGTTGCTCGAGGCGACCTCCACGAGCGTCCTCTACTGGGTGCACGACGCCCCCCTGCTCCACTACCTGGGGGCACTCCCCAGTGAGCCCCGCTTCGATGCCACCCATTACCGGGGAGCCTGGCTGCGCTCCGAGCTGCTCAAGCTCGCCGAGCAGCCTGGAAGCGCCAGCAGCAATCGCATCAGCCTGCTCCTGGCGAACCGGGATTTGCCCAGCACCCGCACGGTCACCCATGTGCTTTGGGCGATGTATGGCATCGTCCCTCCGGGCGCGACTCAAGCGCCCCACCGTCACCAATCGGTCGCCCTCGACCTGATCATTGACTGCCAGCCCGGGGTCTACACCCTGGTGGGCACCGAACTCAACGCCGATGGCAGCATCCGCAATCCCAAGCGGATCGACTGGGAAGCGGGTGGAGCCTTCATTACCCCTCCTGGCCATTGGCACTCCCACGTCAATGAGAGCGGCAAACCGGCCTACTTACTCCCGATTCAGGACGCCGGACTACAAACCCACCTGCGCAGCCTCGACATCCGCTTTGCCTAGGTCGCTCGCGCGGTCGACCACGGCCCGGAAGTCGGGCCCTTCGATGGTTTCGCGCTCGATCAACAGGTTGACCAACTCATCCATCAGATCTCGGCGGGGCTCAAGCAGCGAGACCGCCTGATCGAGGGCGTGACGCGCCAACCGCTGCACCTCAGCATCGATGCGGTTGCTCGTCTTCTGGGAGTGGTGCGGTTCGGAACGCAACCAATCGCGGCCCAGGAACACTTCAGAGCCCTCACCCTCCAGCGAGAGCGGCCCCATGGGGGAGAAGCCATAGCGGGTCACCATCTCCCGGGCGATCCGGCTCACCATCTCGAGGTCACTGGAAGCGCCCTGGGTGATCTCACTGGGGCCGAAGACGACCAACTCAGCAGCGCGGCCGCCCATCGCCATCACCATGCGGGCCTCGAGATAGGCCTTGCTGATCAAGCCCGAATCAAGAACCTCCTCATCGGGCATGGTGCGGGCAAATCCACCAACCCCGCCGGCACGGGGAAGCAGGGTGACCTTGTCGAGCGCATCCGACTTGGGCAGCAGGGTCGCCAAGAGGGCATGACCAATTTCGTGATACGCGATCAGGCGCTTCTTCGCGTTGTCCTGGAGCGGTGCCGCCGTCAGGCCCATCGTGATCCGCTCCAGGGCATCGCTGATGGCCTGGTCGTTGATGCTTTGACGCTCACGGCGGGCCGTAAGGATGGCGGCCTCATTGAGCAGGTTGGACAGCTCAGCGCCCGAGAAGCCGGGAGTTCGGCTCGCCTAATCCGCCAGGGACACCTCCGGCCCCTGGAGCGGGCATGGACCGCCAGGATCGCCTCACGACCGCGGCGATCGGGCAGATCCACGTGGATCCGGCGGTCGAATCGACCGGGACGCATCAGGGCAGCATCCAGGACGTCTGGCCGGTTCGTCGCCGCCAGCAGGATCACCCCGGAGTTTTCCGCAAAGCCATCCATCTCCGTCAGGAGTTGGTTCAGGGTCTGCTCGCGCTCATCGTTACCGCCCCCGATCCCCGCGCCGCGCTGGCGGCCGACGGCATCGATCTCGTCAATAAAAATGATGCACGGAGCCTTCTCCTTGGCCTGGCGAAAGAGATCGCGGACCCGGCTCGCGCCAACACCCACAAAGAGCTCAACAAATTCGGAGGCGGCCATCGAGAAGAAGGGCACACCCGCCTCACCGGCAATCGCCTTGGCCAAAAGGGTCTTGCCCGTCCCTGGAGGACCCACAAGAAGCACGCCCTTCGGGATGCGCGCGCCGACGGCCGTGAAGCGTTCGGGCTCCTTCAAGAAGGCCACCACTTCTTGGAGTTCTTCTTTGGCTTCGTTGATGCCGGCGACATCTTCAAAACGAACCGCCACCGACGATTCCGGCTCCGCCATGCGGGCCTTGCTCCGGCCGAAACCCATCGCGCGATTGGCCACCTGACTTGAGCGGCGAATCAAGAGGGCCAGGCCCGCGAACAGCAAGAGCAGCAGCAAGCCATTGGAGACCAGGCTGGCCGTCGCGCGGTCCTGCCGGTCATCGCGGACCGTGAGCGGGACTTGAGCCTCCTGGGCCGTGCGCAGAAGGACCTGGTCGTTCCTGAAAACGGGCACCTGGGCACGACGGCCATCGGTGTAAGTCACCTGCACCTCGCGGCGGCCCGGTGAAAGCACGAGTTCTTTGACGGTCCCGCCCTTGAGCTGCGTCAGGAGCTGGCTGTAGCTGGGGGGCGCCGGACGGTTGATACCGAGATCGCTCCAGAGTTCAGCGCGCCGGGAGGCAGGGGCGGGCGAGGCTTGTGAGGAGGGCACCTGTTGCGCTTGCTGATCCGGAGACGCGCCGCTGCTCACATCGATCTGTCGTTGGTCGGAGCTTAGCGATTTGACGAAAGGAAAGACGGCAAGAGAAGATCTTGGTTTGGCTGACTAGGTAAGCGGGATGGCTGTTCCCAAGAAGAAAACGTCCAAGGGCAAGCGGAACCAGCGCCACGCCACCTGGAAAGGCAAGGCTGCCGTGGCAGCGCAAAAAGCACTCTCCATCGGCAAAGCCGTGCTGAGCGGCCGCGCTCAGGGCTTCGTCTACCCCGTGGCTGAAGAGGACGGCGACGAGGCCTGATCGCCCGTTTCCATTCATCGCTCCCCTCTTCGGGGGGCAGAAGCATCGAAGCGCTGCTCAACCGAGCGGCGCTTTTTTGATGCCAAGCACTCAGGAGCCGAGCTTGAAGGCTTCCAGGACGATGGCGTAGACCACGCCGACCCTGAGGTTGTCGAGCACGAGCCATCCCAAAGGCGGCCGTCCCTGGACAACGCGGGTACGAATGCGGACGACCAGCTCCAGCAGCAGAACCACAGAAAGCACCACCACGGGGCGCTGGCCGATCGTCTGCAGCCACCAGCTGGTGACGTTCTGCCCCGCATAAAAACCGAAAAGCAGAGCGAGCACCCCGACACTGCGGCGACGCCAACTGCCCTGGAAGGGTGCCGAGAGCACCTGGGCGCCCTGACGTTGCAGACGGTCAAAGCGGGTGGCCTGAATGGGCATCCGGGTCATCCGCCTGGAAAGAGCTGCTGGAGATAGGACAGCGTGATCTGCCCCTCAGGGCAAGCCGGTCCGCGCAAGACCTGACAAGGCGACGCGGAATCCCCCAGTCCATCGACCAGGGCAGCGGCAGCCGCGAAATGGGCTACTGGTTCCTGGGAGCTGGAGGCACTGCGGGTGGCCAGGACCGTTAGCCCCGCGCCCCGGGCCGCCGTCACCCCGTGACCCGAGTCCTCCACGGCCAACACCCGATCAGCGCCGCAGGCCAATCGCTCGAGGGCACGGCGATAGCCCTGGGGGTCGGGTTTTTTGGCCGCGACGTCTTCCCCGCAGACCCAAAACTCCAACCAGTCCTGGTGCTGGGGCAGCTGGCGTGAGAGCAGGGCCTCCACGGCGGAGCGGCCACTGGTGGTAACGATGGCCTGCCGCACTCCGGCCGCCGCGGCGGCCCCCATCAGCCGCAAGACACCAGGCCGCAGGCGGATCTCACCAGCCGCCACCAGCTCGCTGTAGTGGCGCTGCTTGGCGCACTGGAGGGCCTCCAAGCGATCCTCACTCGGGCGCTGACCTTCCGCTTTCTCGAGAAAGACCGCCATGCGCTCACGGCCGCCGGTCACCTGGAGCAAGGTCAGATATAGGGAGGGGTCCCATTGCCAAGGCAGCCCTGCCTCAGCCATGGCGCGAT
>JAAZUZ010000195.1 GCA_018623875.1 Synechococcus sp. HW_metabat.21 | reverse complement strand
GACGATGGAGTGGATCGATGGGGTCAAACTCACCAACCTCGAAGCCGTTCGCGAGCTGGGGATCGACCCCGACGACATGGTCACGGTCGGGGTGAACTGCTCCCTGCAGCAACTGCTGGAGCATGGCTTCTTCCACGCCGACCCCCATCCCGGAAACCTGCTGGCGTTGCCCGATGGCCGCCTGGCCTACCTGGACTTCGGGATGATGAGCGAGGTCAGCCGTGAGAGCCGCACCGGGTTGATCCAAGCGGTTGTTCACCTGGTGAACCGCAACTTCGGAAAGCTCAGCAACGACTTCGTCAGCCTGGGCTTCCTGGCGGAAGACGTGAATCTCGAGCCCATCGTTCCGGCCTTTGAACAGGTCTTTGGCCAAGCCCTGGAGATGGGTGTGAGCCGGATGGACTTCAAGGCCGTCACCGACGACCTCAGCGGGGTGATGTATCGCTTCCCCTTCCGCGTCCCGCCCTATTACGCCCTGATCATTCGCTCCCTGGTGACGCTGGAGGGCATCGCCTTAAGCGTCGACCCCGACTTCAAGATCCTGGGTGCGGCCTATCCCTACTTCGCCCGCCGGCTGATGGAGGACCCCGATCCGCAGTTGCGCAACAGCCTCAAGGAGATGCTGTTCGACGGGGAGATCTTCCGTTGGCAGCGGCTCGACAACCTGATCAGCAGCGCCGCCAGCGGCAACCAGTTGGACCTTGAGGGACTGCTGGATCAAGTCCTCGACTTCCTCTTCTCCCCCAAGGCCGGACTGCTGCGCAATCAGCTGGTCGAAGCCACTGTTGACCAACTTGATGCCCTGGGCTGGCAAACCGCCGTCAGGCTCAGCCAACGCCTCCCAAAAGCCCTCAGGCCTCCAGGGTTGCGCAATCAAGCCACAATCACGCCGAGCGACGTGGAGTTGCTCTCGCTTGAACCGATCCAACGGCTCGTGGCGATCCTGAGCCAACTACCGGGCTTTGATCCGCAACTGTTGCTGAAACGCATCCCCCGGCTGCTCCAGGAAGTCGAGCTGCGCCGGATGGGATCAGAGATGGCCAGGGGATTGGCGGAGCGGAGTCTTGTCAGGCTCGTGAGGGACGTCATGGTCAGTCCGGCTTAGGGTCTGGTCACTGTTTCAAGCCCCAATGCCGTCCAGCAAACGCCAGCGACTCCTTGCTGCAGCGCTGGGCTTGGGCTTACTCGGTGGCACACCCACCCTTGCCGCGGAAAACGTGGTCTTTGTCACCGGAGCGTTCCGGCGCTCGATCCCGGTGGCGGACTTCGAATACCTGGCCGAGACCGATCAGGCTCGGGGGCTGCTCTCGGATCTCCTCAGCTTCACGAACATGGAGCCCAAGGAAGTGTCCAAGCTGCTCCAGGCTGAACTGGCGATCCCCTTGGTGTTGACCAGCCGGCTTCTGAACACCCGCCTTGGCGAAGCAATCCTGGCCCGGGTGGCCAAGATCATTTACCCGCTGAAGGCGCCTGGTGCTGGGATTCCCGCCCTACGGGCTGGGGTGATCAATGCGCTTGTGGCGGGCGACGACACGATCAACGCGATCGGCTTCATGCAGGCCTACCCGGTCGATGAGCTGGAAGTGAGCATTCCGGCGCTGATGAACGTGCTCGCGAAAGCGCAATCCATCAGCCAACTGATCTCCTTCTTTTCCGATTCACCCCTGGACGGGCTGAGGGGTGACAACGAGGCTGCCCCGTAGATTCGGGTCAAGAGCATCCCAGCCGACCGTGCCCCTGCTGACTTCCATCCGCCGGCGACTGGGATCCAAGAAAGCCACGATGCAGGACTGGCCGGGCCTGATTGAGGGCTACCGCCGTTGGTTACCGGTCAGCGACAAAACCCCCGTCATCACCCTGCGGGAGGGGGCGACCCCCTTGATCCCAGCGCCGTCCATTGCTGAACGGATTGGCAAAGGAGTCAAGGTCTATCTGAAATACGACGGTCTCAACCCCACCGGATCCTTCAAGGACCGTGGCATGACCATGGCCATCTCCAAGGCCAAGGAAGCAGGCTCCGAAGCGGTGATCTGCGCCAGCACCGGCAACACGTCCGCTGCCGCAGCGGCCTATGCCCGCCGCGGCGGCATGCGCGCCTTTGTCTTGATCCCCGACGGCTACGTGGCCCAAGGCAAGCTCGCCCAAGCCCTGCTCTATGGCGCAGAGGTCCTAGCGGTGAAGGGCAACTTTGACCGGGCCCTGGCCATCGTTCGCGAAGTGGCGGATCAGTACCCCGTCACCCTGGTGAACTCCCTCAATCCCTACCGGCTCCAGGGGCAGAAAACCGCCGCCTTTGAGGTGGTGGATGCCCTGGGTGAAGCACCCGATTGGCTCTGCATCCCCGTCGGCAACGCCGGCAATATCAGCGCCTACTGGATGGGCTTCAACGAGTACAAGGCCGCAGGCCACAGCCGCAAGCTGCCCCGAATGATGGGCTTCCAAGCGGCCGGCTCAGCCCCCCTCGTCCTCGGCCGCACGGTGGAGCAACCCGACACCATTGCGACGGCGATCCGGATCGGTAACCCGGTCAACAAGGAGAGAGCGCTGCAAGCCCGCGCTGAAAGCAGCGGTGACTTCATGGCCGTCACCGATGCCGAAATTATCGAGGCATACAAGCTGCTCGGAAGTGGCGAAGGCGTGTTCTGCGAACCAGCCAGCGCCGCCTCCGTTGCAGGTCTGATCAAACGTCGCGACGAAGTGCCTGCAGGGGCCACGGTGGTCTGCGTCCTAACGGGCAATGGCTTAAAGGACCCAACGACGGCGATTGAGCACAACGACTCGAAGTTCCATACGGGTCTCGATGCCGACACCGCCAAGGTCGCTCAAGTGATGGGCTTCTGATTCGCCTCAACAGCCCGCAAACGACTTCGCCCGGCTTCGAGCCGGGCTTTTTTGTGGCCAAACCCGAAAACCAATCCCAAAAGCGACTGTCCACAACCTGAGGAAAACAGCCGGTATGACCCCGAAAAAACGACGGGTCCAAAACCGCGCTGATCACCCACCGTTTCCCCAGGACCTGGAAACGGTGGAAATCGCGCTAACTGCTTGAGGTTCAAATCCTGGTTCAGCAGGCCTGGGGAAATTGAAATCCTTGGTGTCGCTTGGGCTTGAAGGGTTTCCCAAGATTTC
>JAAZUZ010000049.1 GCA_018623875.1 Synechococcus sp. HW_metabat.21 | reverse complement strand
TCCCGCTCCATGTCTGGCTGCCCGATGCGATGGAGGGCCCCACCCCCATCTCAGCCCTGATTCACGCGGCCACCATGGTGGCGGCGGGTGTCTTCCTGGTGGCCCGTCTCCAGCCCGTCTACGTGCCCTTCCCTGAAGTGCAGGTGGTCGTGGCGGTCATTGGAACGATCACCCTGTTCTTGGGGGCCTCGATTGCCCTCACCCAGATGGACCTCAAGAAAGGTCTGGCCTACAGCACCGTCAGCCAACTCGGCTACATGATGCTGGCCATGGGTTGCGGTGCCCCGGTGGCGGGCATGTTCCACCTGGTGACCCATGCCTTCTTCAAGGCGATGCTCTTCCTGGGCTCCGGCTCGGTCATCCATGCCATGGAAGAGGTGGTCGGCCACGAAGCGGTCCTGGCTCAGGACATGCGCTTGATGGGCGGCCTACGCAAATACATGCCCGTCACCAGCAGCACCTTCTTCATTGGCTGCCTGGCCATCAGTGGCATTCCGCCCCTGGCTGGCTTCTGGAGCAAGGACGAAATCCTGGGCCAGGCCTTCGGCAGCTTCCCGATCCTCTGGGCCGCCGGCTTCGTCACCGCTGGCATGACCGCCTTCTACATGTTCCGGCTTTACTTCCTGACCTTTGAAGGGGAGTTCCGCGGAAACGACAAGGAGATGCAGGCCCAGTTGATGGCCGCCGCCGGCAAGGGCGCCGATGAAGACGGCGACGAGCACGGTGAGCACCATGCCCACGCCGAGCATCCCCATGAATCCGGCTGGCAGATGGCCATGCCCTTGGCCGTCCTCGCTGTTCCCTCGGTCCTGGTGGGCCTCTTGGGAATGCCCTGGAACAGTCGCTTTGGCACTCTGCTGGACCCACAGGAGGCGGCCGAGGTGGCCGAACACTTCAGCTGGGGGGAATTCCTGCCCCTAGCCGGTGCCTCCGTCGCGATCTCTGTGATCGGCATCACGGTGGCGGTCTTGGCCTATGCCCTTCGGAAGCTGGACCTGGCGACCGCGGTGGCGGGTCGCTTCCCCAGCATCAACGCCTTCTTGGCCAACAAGTGGTACTTGGACGCCATCAACGACAAGCTCTTCGTGCAAGGCAGCCGCAAGCTGGCCCGCTCCGTCCTGGAGGTGGACTCCAAAGTGGTCGACGGCGTGGTCAACCTGACCGGCCTGGTCACCCTGGGCAGCGGCGAGGGCCTGAAGTACTTCGAGACGGGCCGCGCGCAGTTCTATGCCCTGATCGTTTTTGGGGGCGTGATTGCCCTGGTGGTGCTCTTCGGCGCCCTGGGCTAGGGGCCGCTCACAACGCTCTGTGTGACATCGAGCACTCCTAGGAGCGCGTCGTGGTGAGCATTTCTACACTCCGCCTAAAGCGACTCGCTTTCGGTGCTCCTGGACTTCGTTTCAACCCTGGCCGTCGCGGCGGAACAGGCGAGCAGCACGGCCTTCCCCTGGCTCAGCGCCTCGATCCTGTTCCCCATTGGAGCGGCCCTCTGTATCCCCTTCATCCCTGACCAGGGAGATGGGAAGCAGGTCCGCTGGTTTGCCCTCGGGGTTGCCCTCATCACCTTCCTGCTGACGGTGGGCGGGTACCTGACGGGCTACGACCCCAGCGACCCGAATCTGCAACTGGTCGAGCGGGTGAGCTGGCTCCCCGAACTGGGGCTGGCCTGGTCGGTGGGCGCCGACGGCATCTCCATGCCGTTGATCCTGCTCACGAGCTTCATCACGGCCCTGGCGGTCCTGGCGGCCTGGCCGGTGAGCTTTAAACCAAGGCTGTTTTATTTCCTGCTTCTGGCCATGGATGGCGGCCAAATCGCCGTCTTCGCTGTCCAGGACATGCTTCTGTTCTTCCTGGCCTGGGAGCTGGAACTGATTCCGGTCTATCTCCTGCTCGCCATTTGGGGCGGCAAAAAACGGCAGTACGCCGCCACCAAATTCATCCTCTACACCGCTGGCAGTTCGCTGTTCATCCTCCTGGCGGGCTTGGCGATGGCCTTCTACGGCGGCCACACGAGCTTTGAGTACAGCGACCTGATGGCCAAGGACTTCCCCTTGAAGTTCCAACTGTTGGCCTATGCGGGCTTGCTGATCGCCTTCGGCGTCAAGCTGCCGATCGTTCCACTTCACACCTGGTTGCCGGATGCCCACGGCGAGGCCACGGCTCCGGTCCACATGTTGCTGGCCGGCATCCTGCTGAAGATGGGTGGTTATGCGCTGCTGCGCTTCAACTGCCAGATCCTTCCGGATGGGCACGCCGTCTTCGCCCCACTGCTGGTGGTGCTGGGGGTGGTGAACATCATTTATGCCGCCCTGACCTCCTTCGCCCAGCGCAACCTCAAACGGAAGATCGCCTACAGCTCCATCAGCCACATGGGCTTTGTGCTGATTGGCATTGGCAGCTTCAGCGCCCTGGGCTCCAGCGGCGCGATGCTGCAGATGATCAGTCACGGCCTGATTGGCGCCTCGCTCTTCTTCCTGGTGGGCGCCACCTACGACCGCACCCACACCCTTCAGCTCGACGAGATGGGCGGGGTCGGCCAGAAGATGCGCAAGATGTTTGCACTCTGGACGGTCTGCTCGCTCGCGTCCTTGGCCTTGCCCGGGATGAGCGGCTTCGTGAGCGAACTGATGGTCTTCGTGGGCTTCGCCACCGACGACGCCTACACCCTGCCCTTCAGGGTCGCTATTGACGGACTCGCTGCGATCGGCGTGATCTTGACCCCGATCTACCTGCTGTCGATGCTTCGAGAGATCTTCTACGGCAAGGAAAAAGCCGAGCTCGTCGACCACTCCAACCTGGTGGATGCCGAGCCCCGCGAGATCTACATCATTGGCTGCCTCTTGGTGCCGATCATCGGCATTGGCCTCTACCCGCGGTTGATGACCGACAGCTACAAGGCCTCCATGGAACTGTTGGTGTCCAGAAACGAGAGTTCGATGAAAGCCCTCACCGCCCCTGCGGGAGCCGGTTTCATTCGACAGGCACCATTGCAGGCCCCAGCCCTGAGCTAAGGCCATTACGAAGCGCAGCCCCTTCGGGGTTGCGCGTGCCAGACCAGCGCGATCTCCGTAATCTCGAATCAGCGACAAGCGGCCACGCGCAGCCATGAAGCAGCTGAACTTCCTGCTGATCTTCAGCTTTGGTTTGGCCACGGTGATGTTCACCCTTGAGAACACCGCACCCACCACCGTGCGCTTCCTGCCCGGGGTGACCACGACGATGCCGCTGGCGGCATTGCTGCTTGTGGTGGGGGGAGTTGGAGCGACGGCCGCCTGGGTCTTCGCGGTGTGGACAGGCGTGGTCAAGCGGGTGGAAAGCCAGATGGATCCCAGCGAGATCGAAGCCCAACAGGTCCGGATTCGCGAGCTGGAGGAAGATGTCCAGCGGTATCGCGCCACCGTGGACGCGCAACTGGGAATGCTTCCGGCCGCCGGTGAAAGCTCCGCCCAGGGAGAAGCGGCCTAGTTCAACTTCAACCCCCGCCTGATTCAGGCCGCAAATCCATCAAAAGAATGGTCTGACATCGCGGGTGGGGACTGGCTTAACCCGCTTAAAGCCGGTAGCTTCAGTGCAGTCCGCAAGAAACCGTGGCCGAAGGTGGCGCCAGGCTTGCGATCCGGCTGTTGCAAGACGCCGCTGAACGGGGTGATTTAGACCCCTGGGACGTCGATGTGATCGCTGTCGTGGACGGCTTTCTCGATCAACTCCGCCAGCGGATTGAAGTGCCCAAGCTGGTGGCGGCGCTGAACAAGGGACGCGGCGGAAGTTACGAGCAAGATCTCGCCGAAACCAGCGAAGCCTTTTTGGCTGCTTCGGTGCTGGTCAGCCTGAAGGCGGAGGTGCTCGAAGCCCAAACCTTCCCAGCGGAGCCGGAACTCGAGGACGGGTTCGACTTTGATTTCGACGCCGAAGGCCAGGGCTGGTTGCTGACCCCAGGCCTGGAGCTGCCCCGCAAACCCGAGCGCCATCTGCTGCGGCGCCCCGTCGCGCCGCCACCGCTGCAACGGCCCGTCACCCTGGGCGAACTGATTCGGCAGCTCGAGGACATTGCCGAGCGTCTTGAGGAGGAAGAGGGACAAGTCCGCAACCGCCAACGCAGCCGCCGCTACAGCGATCGAGCCGCGATTGAGCAGGTCGCCGCCCTGGCCCACCGGGAAAAACTGCCCGAGACCACGGCGGCCCTCAGCCAGTTTCTGCTGCAGTGGCCCCAATCCCTGGAGTGGACAGGCTTTGAGGGGCTCGTGGAAGCCTGGGCTGAGGTGGCGCCGGAGGACCTGGACCGTGATCGGGTGGGCGTCTTTTGGGCGCTGCTCTTCCTCTGTTCCCAAGGAAAGGTGGAGCTGGAGCAGCAGGGCGGATTGTTTGGCCCCCTGCAACTCAAGCGTCTGCTTGATGAGCGGGAATCGGTGCAACTTCCGCTGCCCGCCGAACTCGAGTCAACGCGAGGGTCAGCTCGGGGGCCGGCTCGCGAACCCCTTGCGGCCTAAGTCTTTTGCGTAGGGTGGCGCGATGAAGGCGATGATCCTGGCTGCGGGCAAGGGAACCCGTGTGAGACCTATCACTCACACGATCCCGAAGCCGATGATCCCCATCCTTCAGAAACCCGTGATGGAGTTTCTGCTGGAACTTCTCCGGGAGCACGGATTCACCGAAGTGATGGTGAATGTCTCCCACCTTGCTGAGGAGATCGAGAACTACTTCCGGGATGGTCAACGCTTTGGCGTTGAAATCGCCTACAGCTTTGAAGGTCGAATTGAAGACGGCGAGCTGATTGGTGACGCCGTTGGATCCGCTGGCGGACTCAAGAAAATCCAGACCTTCCAGCACTTCTTCGATGACACCTTCGTCGTGCTTTGCGGCGATGCGCTGATCGATCTCGATCTCAGCGAAGCCGTCAAACGCCACAAGGCCAAGGGGGCCATGGCGAGCCTGATCACCAAGCGCGTTCCCCGCGACCAAGTCAGCAGCTACGGCGTCGTTGTCACCGATGACGACGGGCGGGTGAAGTCCTTCCAAGAGAAGCCCTCTGTGGAAGAAGCCGCCAGCGACATGATCAACACCGGCATCTACATCTTTGAGCCGGAAGTTCTGGATTTCGTCCCTGAAGGCGTTCCCTTCGATATCGGCGCAGATCTCTTCCCCCAACTGGTTGCCAACGGCGCACCGTTCTACGCCCTGCCGATGGATTTCGAGTGGGTGGACATCGGCAAGGTGCCCGACTACTGGCAGGCCATCCGCAGCGTGCTCCAGGGCCAGGTCCGTCAGGTTCAGATCCCGGGCAAGGAAGTGCGTCCAGGCATCTACGCCGGCCTCAATGTGGCGGCGAATTGGGACAAGATCCACGTCGAGGGGCCGATCTACGTCGGCGGCATGACGAAGATCGAAGATGGCGCCACGATCATCGGACCAGCGATGATCGGCCCGAGCTGCCACATCTGCGAGGGAGCGACGGTCGACAACTCGATCATCTTTGATTACTCCCGCATCGGACCCGGCGTGCGTCTGGTCGAGAAGCTGGTCTTCGGTCGCTACTGCGTCGACCGCAACGGCGATCACTTTGACCTGCAGGAAGCGGCCCTCGATTGGCTGATCACCGACGCACGCCGTCAGGATTACGCCAAGCCTTCGCCGCAGCAGAAGGCCATGGCCGACCTCCTCGGCACCGACCTCGCCATCAGCAACGCGGTCTGAAGCCAGCCCGCTCCAGGATCAGCGGGATTCGCTCTTCCGCCTTCACTGCCATCAGGTGAACCCCTTGGCAGGTCTGGGCGTAACGGCTGACCTGTTCCGCGGCAATCGTGATTCCCTCATCGGCGGGATTGCTCGCCGCCGCAAGTCGATCAATGATCGATTGCGGGATGGAGGCGCCGGGAACGACTCGGTTAATGAAAGCGGCGTTCTTCGCGGACTTCAGCAGAAACACGCCCGCCAAGACGGGGAGCCCCAGGGGCGCGGTGATCTCATCGACAAAGCGCTTCAGGCAGTCTTCATCCATCACCATCTGGGTTTGGATGAAGCGCGCCCCTGCTTTCTGCTTGCGGCGAATCCGGCTACTCAGACCACTCCAGCTCGGGCTTTGCGGATCGGCAGCAGCGCCGGCGAAGAGGTCCGTGGGACCATCCGGCAGCGGACCATCCACCGGATCCTCACCGCGGTTGAAGGCTGCGACCTGTTGCAGCAGGCGCACCGACTCCAGCTCATTCACCGGTCTGGCCTGGGGTTGATCACCAGCGCGCACCGGATCGCCGGTTAGGCAGAGGAGGTTGCGAATGCCGAGGGCATGGGCTCCGAGGAGATCCGCCTGCAGGCCGATGCGGTTTCGATCACGGCAGGCCTGCTGCCAGACCGGCTCCACCCCGGCATCAAGCAACAGCCGACACACCGCCAGGCTGCTCATGCGCATCACCGCACGGCTGCCATCGGTCACGTTCACAGCGTGAACCCAATCCTTCAACAGCGCGGCGTGCTCCAGGGTCCGCTTGATCTCCCCACCGCGGGGAGGCATCACCTCTGCCGTCAGGGCAAAGTCACCCGCCTCAAGCGCCTGCTTTAGCCGCAAAACAACCGTGCTTAACAGGGCCCATCATTAACCACAACAGGCATGCCCAGACGGGATCTGCTGCCTACAGTGACAAGGTGTCTCGGGGCCTGGATGACGGATCGAAGCAGCCTCGGCCATTCCCCCATGGACCTCTCCGAGCGGGAACTCGAAATCATCCAACTGGTGGCCCAAGGGCTGACCAATCAAGAGATTGGCGAGCACCTGATGATCAGCAAGCGCACCGTGGACAACCACGTGAGCAACGTCTTCACCAAGACCGGCGCCAAAAACCGCGTGGCACTCCTGAACTGGGCGATGGATCACGGCAAGATCTGCCGTGATGGCTTCAATTGCTGCAACTTGCCTGCGGATGAGGCGTAGAGCCTGAATCCGCCACTGCAAAGAGGGGCTCGATGCTGAAGGCTCCCTCTGCCAGCGCAAACAGCTCCGCGTAGGCCAGGCACACGGCCCGATCAAGCCCGGAGCAGCGCAGCACGCCGTCTTGGTCGTAGAGGCCGAGCAACGTGATCCGCGAAAACCTTAAGCAAATCCTAAGACAGCTCCAGCATCGCTTCACGCCACGGGGCCTGTTCCGCCTCGCTCCAGTGCCCAAACGGATGGCTGGCCAGGGCCGCATTGCTGAAGGCCGCCATGCCCGTGATTTCCGTGGGGCACCAAGCGGGAATCTCCACGGCTTGATCCGCCTGCTCCAACTCGACCTCAGCGATCACCAAGGGGGCGTTCACCCCCTCAAAGACATCCAGAACCCACTCACCACCAGGCAGGTTCAAGCCATAACGACGCTTCACCAACTTGGCCGCGCAGCACTCCAGCAGGGCTGAGGCGTCCGCAGCGGGAATCGGGTACTCGAACTCCTGTCGGGCGATACCACCGGCGGGGAATTTCAGGGTCAGCCAGGCTTCTTCGGGGCCAGCGAGGCGAACCCGTGAGGTCATCGCCTCCGACGAGTTCGGCAAATAGCCCTGGGCGAAGTCGCGTTGCCAGGCCACCACAGCGCGCCACTGCTGGCCGGAGACCAAGAAGCGACGCTCAATCTCAAGGGCCATGGGCGCGGTTCAGTTCGGAGAAGGCTCAGCGGCCGTCAGACTGCCGGCCCAATGCAACTTATGGGTCAGCGTCCGGTAGTACGAGGGGCTCTGCTCAAGCAGGACCATCAAGGCGTGATGGGGGGATCGGCGCACATCACAGCGATCACCGGGCTCAAGGACAGCCGCAAAAGCACCGTCCTTCCAGAGGCGCACTCGGCTATTGGAGGGACCCAGCGGCCAGACCGCCAGTTGCGCCCTTGGGGGCACCACGAGCGGGCGGCTGGAGAGGCTCATCGGACAGATCGGGTTCACCACAATCGCCTCCACGCCGGGGTGAAGGATCGGCCCGCCGGCCGCCATGGAATACCCCGTAGAACCGGTGGCCGTCGACATGATCAGACCATCACCCCGGAACTGATCGACCACCTCGCCGTCGATCTCAAACTCCAAAACAGAGGTGGGGGTGACCTCATCGATTCCCGGCCGCAGGTAGAAGTCATTGAGGGCGGTATGGACCGTGTCGCTGCTGTCAGTACGGGCTTCGAGCATCATCCGCCGCTCGAGAGCAAAGCGGTCATCCCGCAGCCGTTGCCAGAGGTCGAGCACGCCTTCGGTGTCATGGCTATGGCCCAGAAGCTTGCGCTCCTGGGTCAAAAAACCAAAGTGGCCCCCGACGTTGAAGGAGAGGATCGGCACCCCGAGAGGGGCCAAGTGGCGAGCCGCCCCAAGCACGGTTCCATCACCACCAAAAACCACCGCCAGGTCGGGATGGGTGCCCTCGTCGGCCAACAGTCCAGGGAAGGGGTTTGCACTGGCCCCACTCATGGCCACAGCAACCTTCACACCCTGATCCCGCAGGGTTTGGGCACAGCGCCTGGCTTGGCGCAGGGCGGCCTGGCTGGCCGCTCGATGAATCAACCAAACGGTCTCAAGGCGCATAGACCAGCAGTGCTTGCGCCCAGCCTGGCTACCAACGCAGCAAGTTGAAACGCTCCATATCCACCGTTTCACGGTTCCGATACAGAGAGAGGAGAATCGCCAGACCGACGGCCGCCTCAGCCGCCGCCACGGTGATCACGAAAATCGCGAAGACCTGGCCGCGAATCAGCTGACCATCGAGATAGCTGGAGAACGCCATCAGGTTGATGTTCACAGCGTTGAGCATCAGCTCAATACTCATCAGCACCCGCACGGCGTTGCGGCTGTTGATCAATCCCCAAACACCCGTGCAAAAGAGAATCGCCGCCAGGGCGAGGTAGGCCTGGAGAGGGACTGTGGTGGGCAGCTCGATGGTCATCAGTTGGTTTTCTCCAGGAGCAGAGGCGTGCGGGATTTCTCGATCAGACCTTGGTCGGCCGGTTCACCGGTGACCACATCCGAGCTGTAGACATCGCGGCGGGCCAAAACGATGGCACCGATCATGGCCATCAACAGCAACACCGACGCCAGCTCAAACGGCAGCAGGTAATCGCTGAACAGGTGCTCGCCGATGCGAATCGTCGCTTCTTCGCCGATGGGGGTCGGACCAGGCAGAGCCCAGGGAGTCGTGAAGGCCACCCGCAGCAGCAGCACGAACAGGCCGCCGCAGACCGCACCGGAGAGGAGCCGACGCACGGCCAAACCAGGAATGGCAGCCAGGTCTTCCTTTTTGTTCACGAGCATGATCGCGAACAGGATCAGCACGTTGACCGCACCGACGTAAACAAGAATCTGCGCTGCAGCCACAAAGCTGGCATTCAGCAGCAGGTAGAGACCTGCCACCGAGAGGAAGACACCACCCAGCAGGAAGGCCGAGTAGACGATGCTCGGCAGCAGCACCACGCCGAGGGCTCCGATCGCCACCACGGCCGAGAGCACGACAAAGCAGATGAACTGCGTGGAGGAAGCAATGGTCATCAGGCGTTCTCCTCCTTCGGCAGGGTCTCGAGGACATCGGCGGGAAGTTTGCCGGCCCGCGGTCGATTGGGATCCACGCCATGGGGGTCCATCTCACCCTTCGGCAGGTAGGCCAACTCCCGCAGGGGCAGCACCGCTGGATCGCTGGTGACGCTGGTGGGAAGCCGTCCCAGGGCGACGTTGTCGTAATTCAGGCTGTGGCGGTCAAAGGCTGCCAACTCGTACTCCTCGGTCATCGAGAGGCAGTTGGTCGGGCAGTACTCCACGCAATTGCCGCAGAAAATGCACACCCCGAAGTCGATGGAGTAGTTGCGGAGCTCCTTCTTTTTGGTGGCCTTATTCATCACCCAATCCACCACCGGCAAATTGATCGGGCAGACACGCACACACACCTCACAGGCGATGCACTTGTCGAACTCGTAGTGGATTCGGCCGCGGTAGCGCTCCGACGGGATCAGTTTTTCGTAGGGGTACTGAACCGTGACAGGCCTGCGGCTCAGGTGGTCAAAGGTGACCGAAAGCCCCTGGGTGAGGTAGTTGGCTGCACCCACCGCATCGCGGGTGTAGTCACCGACTTTCTTGAGGAACCCGAACATGGAGTGGTGGGAAGGGGCGGTGGCGCCGGCACCATGATGGCCTGGCGACCTGGCAAAGGGGGTAGGCGGTCGAGAATTAGCCGCCGAAGAAGGCTGGGAAAGCGAGCTTGAGGCCGGCGGTCACGAGCAGGTTGACTAGGGCGACCGGCAACAGGAACTTCCAGCCAAGATCCAGCAGCTGGTCGATGCGCACCCGGGGCACGGTCCAACGCAGCAGGATCGCGAAGAAGACCAGCAGGTAAGCCTTCAGCACGGTCATCACGATGCCGGTCGTGGCCGTGATCACCTGCACCAGGGGAGCATCGATC
>JAAZUZ010000048.1 GCA_018623875.1 Synechococcus sp. HW_metabat.21 | reverse complement strand
TTGGCCGGATCCACCCGTTGGATCAGCGCCACGAGGTCCTCTGGGCGACGCAGCACGGCGGTGCCCTTGCCGTCGTAACCGCCCGTGGCCGCCTTGGCCATCAACGGAAACTGGAACCCCTCGGGTAAGGCGGGTTGATCCGCGCTGAGCGGCGTGGCCTTGGATGGCGTCGGACACACCGACGTCAGGGGGAACCAACGGGGCGACGGCAGATTCAACCGCTGCAGCAACTCCCGCTGGTTGCGCTTGCAGACCAGCGGTTGCAAGGCCTTCAGGCTGGGGACGAACTGGACCCCTTGGGCCGCCAAGGGAGCCAAGCCCTCCAGATCAATCCACTCGTTCTCAAAGCTGATGGCTGAGCAGCGTGTCGCCAGCTCAGCCGTGCCCGCCACGTCGCGGACGGAGGCCTCGACCACTCCAGCGGCCAAGCCAACGGCCGGATCCCCATAGGAGGGGGTCTGCACCTGCAGCGCGATCTGCCGGCGTTGGGCCGCTTCGGCAAGCATCCAGGCCAACTGTCCGCCGCCGACGATGCCGATCGCAGGGCCCATGCGCTTTGAGCTCCAATCCCTCAATTTCGCATGCAACGCCTAGCTGGGTCGAGGCTCCAGATAGGGCGGTTGGCGAGACCACGCCCACCAGGCCAGCGCAGCCAACAGCACCAAATACAGCAGCGGACCCGAGCGCCAATGCTCCGCATTGACCATCCAGCCCACAAGAAGAGGAGCGGACCCGCCAAAGAGGGCCACCGACAGGCTGTAGGAGAACGAGAAGGCACCGCAACGGGCTCCTCCGGGGAAGAACGAAGCGTGCAGGTAAGGGGTAATGCCGGAATAGAAGAAGGTCGGCAGCAGCAACAGCACCTGCCCCCCCACAAATCCAGCGATAGAGCCAGAGCCGAGCAAGACAACACCGGGCACCAGCGCCAGCATCAGCACGGCCAAGGAACGGCGAAGGAGTGACAACGGCACCCAGCGATCGGCCAGGTAGCCCGCCAACAGGGAGAGCAGCAGGCTGAACACCTGAATGAGGGCGGTCAAGCCGTTCAGGAGAGCCGCCTGCTGGGGATGGGCCGCCACCATCACATCGACGTAATAGACCGCCGCCAGATAGAAAATCGCAGTCCCCAGAGCAACGCTCGCCACCAGGCGAACCATCGCTGGCCACTGCTGAAACAGCAATTGGAACTGGGCCCGCCAGCCGCTCGCCGCATCGCCAGGCCGGCTGTCCTCGAGGCTCCGGCGCAAATGGAGAACAACGAACGACAGCAGGGCCCCGAACGCAAAGGGCAAGCGCCAGGCTCCGGCCTCAATCGCCTTCGCTGAGAAAGCGAGGCTGATCAGAGCCGCAACAGCGGAGCCAGCAATGAAGCCCACCGTGGCGCCGCTCGCGGTGATGCTGGAGAAGAACGCCCGCCGGTGACCGGGCGCCGTTTCAACGCTCCAGGAAATCGCTCCGGAATACTCCGCCCCAACGGAGAGGCCTTGAAGCATCCGCAGCAGCACCAACAGCACAGCTGCACTGGGTCCGATCTGGGCCGTGGTGGGCAGTAGGGCGATCGCCAAGCTGCAGCAGCCCATCACCAGGACGCTGATCAACAACAGGACGCGGCGCCCCCATTGATCGCCGATGGGCCCGAGGAGCAGGCCACCGACCGGGCGCATCAAGTAGCCGACTGCAAACACCCCGAAGGCGCTCACCATCTGCAGCGAAGGCCGATCAGTCGGGAAGAACGCTGCGCCAATGGCGTGGGCGAAGTAGCCATAGACGGCAAAGTCAAACCACTCGACCGTGTTCCCAAGCGCCGCAGCAATGGGAAGGGCTTTGCGACGCATCAAGCCAAGCCTCCGACCAACGGCCACCAGCAACAGCCGTTGACCTGATCTTCAACAGGCAGCTGCTGCACTCTCTGAATTTCAGCGTCGAGGCTGTCCAATAGGGACCCATGCAGCAGTGGGCCCATGGCGGCCTCGAGCCCGTGATCAGCCGCCAAGGCGTCGCGGGCCTCAAGCAGGCTCGACGGCAGCCGTCGCACGGAGAATCCCGGTGCACCGGCGGGATCACCGATCTGCGCTGGCGGCAGAACTCGAGGACGCGCGAGGGCCTCCTTCACTTGGGCTTGCAGGGCGCCCAGCAGGAGATAGGGATTCGTCGTGGGATCAACCGCCTTGATCTCGAGATGCGCGTCACACCCGTCGGCAGCGCTCGGGACAAGACGGAGGGCGGCTTCTCTGTTCTCCACACCCCAGACCTGAAAGGGAGCTGACCAACTGCTCGGGACCAAGCGCAAATAGGACACCGGAGATGGACTGGCCAGGGCCATCAGCGAGGGCAATTGCTCAAGCAAACCCGCGATTAAGGCTTCCCCCTCGGGTTTCAGGCCATAGGAGCCCTGTCCCCCTTGAAGGATGGGGCCCTCGTCATGGAGAACGCTGAGATGCAGGTGACCGCCATTACCCACCCAATCCAGACGGGGTTTGGCACTGAAGCTGCTGTACCAACCAAATCGCCTGGTCACCCGTTGGATCACCAAGCGAGCACGAATCAGATGGTCGGCAATGGTCAGGGATCGATCGGGCGCAAACGACAGCTCGAATTGGGACGGGCCGTACTCGGGATGGAACTGCAGCCAAGGAACCTCCGCGTCATCGAGGGCCTTCAGCAAGGCTGAGGCGTAATCCAAGCCCTCGATCAACCGATCGGCGCCGTAGGGCCCACCAGGAAGAACGGCCTGCGGAGTGCCGTCTGCCCCGGGGACGACGACGACCCACTCGAGTTCAAAGCCGGCGCGAAGCCGCCAGCCGGAGGCCGCGAGCTCCGCTTCCATCCGCCGGCAGAAGTGACGTTGATCCGCGGCATAAGGGCCGCTGTTGCGATCCCAGCGCTCTCCGGCGGCCCAAGCCCAACCGAGCTGGGGTTCCAGCATCGCCAAGGACTCCAGATCAGCCCGAAGCCGGAGGTCGCCATCCGGACGGGCCAGGCGATGGGCCCCATCAATCACACCATCGGAGCGAAAGGCATCCGACACCGGAGAGAAGCCGACACCCTTGGCGATGGCCTCCGGCAGGTGGCGCAACGGCACCACTTTCACCAAGGTCTCTCCAGCATGGTTGTCCCAGGTCACGGCGACCTGCCGAACACCAGCCGCGCTCAGACGTTCCAGAACCGAGTCGACCGCAGCAACCATGCCCCGCTCCGAACGCTCTCCAAGGATGCGTGCGATTGCTGCATTCGTCTGCGTCGCCCTTAGGTCAAGCCGCGGTCCCCTGCGAACAGGAAACGAACCAGCGAGAGGAGCAGCACGATCACGAACAGGGCCAGGCCGACCGTGCAGGCGTAGCTGATCTCCAGCTCGGCGAAGGCCTGGTCGTAGACGTAATACACAAGGGTCTTCGTGCTGTTCGCGGGTCCCCCCTGGGTCATCAGATAGACCTCCTCAAAGACCTTGGTGGCCGCAATCGCTGAGATCACCGCGACCAAGGTGACGTAGGGACGCAGCAGGGGCAGGGTGATGTCGAGGTGCTTACGCCAACCCTCACTGCCGTCGAGCTCCGCTGCTTCGTAGAGGTCAGCCGGGATCCCCTGGAGACCGGCCAGAAAAATCACCATGTAGTAGCCCAGGCCCTTCCACAGGGTCACGACCATCACGGCCGGAAGCGCCAACAGGGGGTTAGTGAGGAAACCAATCGGCTCAAAACCGGAACCCAAGAGCGTGCCGAGCCATCCATTAATCAAGCCGTTCTCGGCATAGAGCCAACGAAAAGCAATCGCCGCCACCACGATCGAGACCAGAACCGGGGTGTAAAAGGCGGCCCGAAACCAGTGGATTCCAGGCAGCTGACGGTTCACGAGGACCGCCAGAGCCAACGCCCCCAGCACCACCGGCGGCACCACCCCGAAGAGGTAGGCCAAGGTCGTCCCCAAAACCTTGAAAAACATCGGATCCGCCAGGAGGCGCCGCACATTCGCCAGGCCGACAAACCGCAGGGGCTCAGAGACGTCCAAGCCGGTCTGGGTGAAGCTCATCACCAGGGCCATCGCCGCCGGGATGAGCACCGACAGGGAAATCAGCACCAGAGCCGGAGTCAGGAAAGCCCAGGCGGTGGCGGAGGAGGCACCGGTGCGGAGGGAACGCTCAGCCATGCAGGCAGCCTTGATCGCGCCATTGTGGTGGATCTTTTCCAATCAGCCAGCCACCCATGCTGAGTAGCCCAGCCCAGCCCAACAGCGACCCGCTGGATGTGCTGCAGCGGGTCTTTGGCTATGCCTCCTTCCGGGGACCGCAGGAGGCAATCGTCCGCCATGTCATTGGCGGCGGTTCGGGGCTGGTGCTGATGCCCACAGGCGGCGGCAAGTCGCTTTGCTATCAGGTTCCGGCCCTCTGCACGCCAGGGCTGGCCGTGGTGGTCTCGCCGCTGATCGCCCTGATGCAGGACCAGGTGGAAGCGCTGCAGCAACTCGGTGTTGCGGCCGCCGGCCTGCATTCCGGCCTCGAGGTCGGCGCCAGCCAGACCATCTGGCGTCAGCTCGGCAATGGCGAGCTGGATCTGCTTTACGTCTCACCCGAGCGGCTCTTCAGCGGGGATGTGCTGGAGCGACTGGCCTCCATGCCGCTGGCCCTCTTCGCCATCGATGAAGCCCACTGCGTCTCGCAGTGGGGGCATGACTTCCGGCCTGAGTACCGGCAACTCGACCAGCTAGCGACACGCTTTCCCGCGGTGCCGCGGCTGGCCCTCACCGCAACCGCCGATCCGCGCACCCAGCGGGATATCCGCGCCTGCCTGCAGTTGCAGCAGGACGAGGTGTTCCTCGCCAGCTTTGATCGGCCCAACATCCGCTACCTGCTGCGCCACAAACAAGCTGGTCATGCACAGCTGCTGGAGTTCCTGGCGGAACACCGCGGTGAGTCGGGGATCGTCTACGCCCGCTCCCGCAACCGGGTGGACCGGGTGGCCGCTGAACTCAAGGCGGCCGGCATCGATGCGATCGCTTATCACGCCGGAATGGACGCCGAATCACGGCGGGAGGCCCTGCAGCGCTTCCGCCTCGGCAGCGGTGTGGTCGTGGTGGCGACGATCGCCTTCGGCATGGGGATCGACAAACCCGATGTGCGCTTCGTGGCCCACGTCGACCTGCCCAAAAGTCTCGAGGCCTACTACCAAGAGACCGGTCGGGCGGGTCGCGATGGCCTCCCCGCCGTGGCCTGGATGGCACACGGTGCTGGCGACATCCCACAGCTGCGCCGGTTCATCGATGACTCCGGAGCCAGTGAGGAGCAAAAACGGATCGAGCGCGGCAAGCTCGAGGCCCTGATCGCCTACAGCGAAGCCAGCGGCTGCCGGCGTCAGGTGCTGCTCAGCCATTTCGGTGAGGAGCTGGCCGAGCCCTGCAACAACTGCGATGGCTGCCTCGAACCCAAACAGCGCAGCGACTGCCGGGTCGCGGCGCAGAAGGGGCTGTCGGCTGTGTACCGGACTGGCCAACGCTTTGGCGCAGGCCATGTCGTCGACGTCCTGTTGGGCGCCAACACCGAGCGCATCCGATCGCTCGGGCACGAGCAACTCAGTGTGTACGGCATCGGCAAGGAGCTGGATCGGGGGCAATGGCGGGCCCTACTGCGCCAGCTGGTCAGCCTCGGGGCCCTCGACTCCCCGGACGACGCCAAGGGCGGACTCTGTTTTGGTCCAGCCGAGCTGGTTCAGCCGCTGCTGCGGGGCGAGCGGGAGCTCCATCTGGTGCTGCCGCCACCCGCCAAGGAGCAGCGTCGACGCAGCCAGACCCCTGCTGCGGCCGCCGTGCCGGACGACGATCCACTGCTGGCGGCCTTGAAAAGCTGGCGGCGGGAGCAGGCACGCCAGCAGGGCGTCCCGCCCTACGTGGTCTTCCACGACCGCACCCTGGTGGAGTTGGCGTCGCGTCGTCCGGGATCCCTCAGCGAACTCGCCGGCGTCAGCGGCATTGGCACGGCCAAGCAGGAGCGCTACGGCGCGGCACTGCTCGAGGTGCTGACGGCAACAGGGGACCGATAGCCTCAAGCGACTGCAGCGTTAGTCCATGAGCGTCACGGCCGCCGCGATCCGCACCATCGAGGTGGCGCTCAGTGCGAATCCCTATCCCGTCGTGATCGGACAGGGAGCGCTCTCTAGCCTCGGTCAGCAAGTCCTGGGCCAGGGCTTCAAAGCGGGCACCAAAGTCCTGATCGTGACCAACCCCGTCGTGCATCAGCACTACGGCACCCAGGCCTTGGGCAGCCTCCAGGCAGCGGGCTTTGAGGCGGAGCTCCTCGTGATCGAAGCCGGGGAGGAGCAGAAAACCCCAGCCACCGTGGCTCAAATCCACGACGCGGCTTTCGCCCAGAAACTAGAGCGGGGATCGCTGATCGTCGCCCTCGGCGGCGGTGTCGTGGGGGACATGGCCGGCTTCGCCGCCGCGAGCTGGCTGCGGGGCATCGCCGTCGTCCAAGTGCCCACGACCCTGCTGGCCATGGTCGATGCCTCAATCGGCGGCAAAACCGGCGTGAATCACCCCGGCGGCAAGAACCTGATCGGGGCCTTCCACCAGCCCAAGCTGGTCCTGATTGATCCCGCCACCCTGGCCACCCTGCCGGAGCGGGAATTCCGGGCCGGCATGGCCGAGGTGATCAAGTACGGGGTCATCGGAGACCCGGACCTCTTCGCCGAACTGGAAGCCGCAGCGGGCGGTCTGCGTTCGATGGCGACCCTGCCCGCATCGCTCCTGGAGAGCATCCTGGAGCGCTCCGCCGCCGCCAAGGCGAAGGTCGTCGCGGCGGATGAACGGGAAGGGGGCCTGCGGGCGATCCTCAATTACGGCCACACCCTCGGCCACGTGGTGGAAGCCCTCTGCGGCTACGGCACCTATCTGCATGGCGAGGCCGTGGGCATCGGCATGGTGGCCGCCGGCGAGCTCAGCCTGGAGCTGGGGCTCTGGAGCGCCGATGACCAACGCCGGCAACGGGCCGTCATCGAAGCGGCAGGTCTGCCGATGCGCTGGCCCGAGCTTGATCCCCAGGCCGTCCTGCGCTGCTTGCAGGGGGACAAGAAGGTGCGCGACGGCCGCGTGCGCTTCGTGCTCCCCACCAGCCTTGGAACGGTGGAGATCCGCAGTGATGTGCAGCCCGAGCAGGTGTTGGCGGCCCTGTCCCGCTGCGCCTAGGCCAGGGGCGGATCCTGCAGGAACAACGGCTGGGCGGCCACAGCGCCGGAGCGCTGCAGGGCAATCCAGCGGAAATCCCCAAGGGCCGACGGGTCGACGTAGCGCAGCAGCGCTTCCCGGCGACTGAGTAGATCAGCCAACTCCGCCGGTGATCCCTGCTGCAGGGCATGCAGGCGCTGGGCGAGCCCCAGGGCCAGCAGGGCTTCACCCTGGCGCCGCTGCCCCAGCAGGCTCCAGCCACTGGCGGCGGCGGCCCGCTCCAGCGACTCCAAACAAAGGTGGGCCGTGAGGTCCCAGTGACCCGGCTCCAGCAGCGGGTCATCGCTGGCCCGTTGGCCGCGATAGGCCATCAAGGTGCCATTGCTGCGCTGCGGGGCGTAGTAACGCCAGGCCTCATGGGCGTAGTCGATCACGAGCAACTGCCCCTGACTGAGGGAAGCGGCGGCCTGGGCCAGCCAGGGGGCGAGTCCCACATGCAACTCCGTGCACCAGCCCTCGGGCCGAGACGGCCCAGGGATCAAGGCCTCCAACTCCGCCCGCAGGTCCGCACTCAGCGGGGGACCAGCCGCGAGCTCCAGCGCAGCGTCTCCCACCAGCGAGACCCCCTGCAGCCGCCAGTCCTGGCCATCCCAGAGCACCCGCTCGACCGCCAGGGCATCCAGCACTTCATGGGCGAGCATCACCCCGGTGAGGGGCGACTCCTGGAGCTGGGCGAAGGACTGCCAACGGCAGCGCAGGGGAGCCTCCGCCAAGAGCACCCGCTGACGCTCCGCCATGCCCGGGTTCGGTTCCACCAGCACCAGTTCCAGACGCTCGCGCAGCTCCGGTGCCTCCCGCGCGATGGCCTCAGAGAGCTGGAGGGCGAGCTGTCCTTCCCCGGGGCCGGTCTCGATCAAGGCCAGGGGGCCGTTGCCTGGCTGCTGCTGGAACCACTGCAGAAGCTGAGGCAGGAGGAGCTCGGCGAAGTCCGGTCCCAGGGACGGGGAGGTGGCGAAGTCACCCGAAGGCCCCACCTGCAGGCGTCCCGCCCCATAGGCCCCATGGCTGGGGTCATGCAACGCCCAGTCCATGTAGGTGCTGAACGGCACCCAGCCACCGGCGGCCTGCAACCGCTCCATCAGCCAGGCGGGGGCCGCGTGCAGAGGAGATGAAGCAGAACTCACGGCGCTGCGGAGGACTCAGGGAGAATGCTCGCCACTGAAGCAGGTGCCATGACCGAGCCGCGTGCAGCCCACAGCGCCTCCGCCCTCCGCGGCTGGCTGCTGGGCCTAGCCCTCAGCCTGGCGCTCCTGCTGGGTTGGGGGGCTGCACCGGCCTGGGCCTATGACAACCCGGACCTGCTGCCCGATCACCCAACCCCAGTGATCGACCTGGCGAAGATCCTCACGGACAACCAGCGCGCCGCCCTGGAAGCCGAGATCAACGACTTCGAAGCTGTCAGTGGCTGGAAGCTGCGCGTCCTCACCCAGTACGACCGCACACCCGGGCTCGCCGTTAAAGACTTCTGGGGCCTCGATGAGCGCAGCCTGCTGCTGATCGCCGACGAGCGCGGCGGGAACCTGCTCAACTTCAACGTGGGCGACGCGCTGTTTGCGCTGATGCCCCGCACCTACTGGGTGGAGCTGCAGACCCGCTTCGGCAACCAGTACTACGTGCGTGACCACGGCCAGGATGCGGCGCTGCTCGACTCACTCCACACCGTCAAGGGCTGCCTTGAGATCGGCGGCTGCCAGGTCGTGCCCGGCCTGCCCCAGGAGCAGTGGCTGCTCACCCTCGCCACCTCGATCCTGGGTGGTCTGATCGTGGGATTTGCCGCCTATCCCCGCAAGCCGGAGCACACCGTGGAGTGGGCCTGGGTGCTGCTGCTCTCCCCCCTCTGGGTGATTCTCTTTGGGGTCTTCGGTGTGGCGCCGATCATCACCCGCACCTCCGACCTGCTGCCGCTGGTGCGGAACGCTCTGGGCTTCGTCGGAGCGATTGCCGTCGCGTATCTGATCGCCCAAAACACGATCGGGAAGACCCGCCTCAAGGAAGGCGATCAGGGCTAAGGGGCTCTGATCTAGATGCCCAGGCTCTTCGGCTTGGGCCCAATCCGATCCAGGGCCTCGAGCCGGCAACGCAGGGACTGCACTGGCTCACAAGCGGGTCGTTCGACGCGCTCGAGCACCGGTTCCTGGGGTTCCGCCAGGGTCTTCAACTGCGCAAGGCTCTGCTCATAAAACGCCTTGAGAGCCGCATACCGCTTAACCGGCTGGCCGTAATAGCTGTAGCCAGCAAGGGTCGGGAATGAGGCCCATTCCGGTGCGAGCTTGGCGGCCAACTCCGGGGTGAACTCTCCGCGATCCGCCAAAGCAAGGGCACCGCGCCGCTGAATCAAGAAGATGGCCGCCTGATCTTGAACGTGGGGGCCAAACCCAGCCAGCCCGAGTTTTCGGCTGGCCATGGTCCAGGTGAAGGGCATGAACTGGTACGCCCCGGCGGCGGCGCTGGCGTAGCGACCGGAGTAGATCACCCGGTTGGGATGGCGATCCATACCGCCCATCAGACCACCGCCAAACATCACGCGGTAGCCCAGATCCTCTCCGCGGGCCCAGGTGCCTTCGGCGAAGCGGATCGTGTTCAGCAGGGCGCGGCGCTCAGGGGTGATCGCGTAGCGGAAGGGGCCACCCGGGGTGATCTGTCCGTCGCTGGCGTCCAACATCGCCAAGCGAGAACGGGGCGGGGCGGGCTGCCGAGGAACGGGAGGAAGTGCCGGCAGCGAGCTGAGCGCATTGGCCTTGGCAGCCTGGGGCTTGATCTGACCGGCATCGGCCAGGGCGGGCAACGGGGCCAGCAGAGCCGTCATACCCAGGAGGGACGCGACGGGCAGGGAGAAGGAAGAACGCACAGAGATCGAAGGAACCATCGACTTCGAAGAGATCTGAGCGGTCAAACCATCAAAAGCAGGGAACAGCGCACGTCAAGGGGGATCCCGAAGGATCGCGGTGTCGGGCGCAAAGAATCAAGAGGCTGAGTACAAAAGCAGAGAATTCACCCGGCTTGAGTCAGACAACTGATCGATCGGATCCAAAACTTTGCCGAACTCACTGTCAACCAAGCAACTAAACAATGCCAGTGGAATGACCGTCCACAAGCATCAAGAATTAAAGGGCGCGATTGAATCACCCTCGAACTGAAGTTTGGAGTCGAAAAAAGAACACAACCCAACACACGGCGTAAGCGCCCCTTCAACCGATCG
>JAAZUZ010000047.1 GCA_018623875.1 Synechococcus sp. HW_metabat.21 | reverse complement strand
GTTGAGACCGCCGAAACCCGACTCGAAAACGGCGACATCGGCCTGAAGGACTTTGTGCGTGAGGTCGCGCGCAGCGACGCCTTCCGCCGCCGCTATTGGAGTGGTCTTTACATCTGTAAGGCCGTTGAAGTGATGCACCGCCGACTTCTTGGACGGCCGACCTTCGGACGCTGGGAAATCGACAGCTACTTCGACGTTGCAGCACGTCAGGGCTTCTATGGCGTCGTCGACGCCATGCTCAACAGCGCGGAATATCAAGAAGCCTTCGGCTTGGACACCGTCCCCTACGAGCGCTTCATCACTCCGACCGATGTCAACCAACGTCGCGTCCCGTCCTTCGCGACTGCGTTTGAGGACATCGCCCAGCCCGATCTGAGCCTTGGACGAAGGCCCATGGCACGGGTCAAGGACAGCTTGAAAACCACGGCGGACATCACGGCCCGCAACCTGGTCAACCGTGAGCAGGCCGTGCGCGGCAGCTGGAGCGCGGACGTGAGCACAAACGCTCCCGATCCCCGCTGGGCTGGGTTGCTGCGGGCACAGGGCACCCGCACACCGTTCTCCATCTCGACACCGTCGGCACCCAAAAACGCTCAAAGCAATGCTGCGCAGGTCGCCTGGAAGCCGGCCGTGTCGGCAGCCGGCGCAGCCCCCATCTCGCGGATGGCCAATGCGCTGCGCACCAACGACGCCAGCGGCTATCTCAAGCGCGGTGGCATCCCGGCGATCACCAAACTCGAGCCGAACAGCACCGAGTCCGAACTGACCGCGGCCATTAACGCCACCTACAAACAGCTGCTCAACAAAGTTCCTCTTGAGTCCGAACGCTTGGCGAGCGCGGAGTCGAAGCTGCGCAACCGAGACATCGATCTCAAGGGCTTTATCGAAGCCGTTGCCATGGGCGAAGCCTTCCAAAGCCGACTCTCCAAGATGGCGCCCCTCCGGGCAGCCTCTGCAGCTGGCCTTGCACTGCTAGGCCGCGCAACAACGCCTGAGGAAACCACCGCGTTCCTCCAACTGCGGGCAAGTGCAGGTCAACCTGCTGCTGTCAAAGCGCTGCTGGCTGATCGAGACCAATCGGTCCCGAGGGTGGGTGGAATGGAAACCACGGCTGGCACGACCCAGGCCACCATGCAGCGCACCGCAGCCCTCTACCGCGGCAATGCGGGAATGAACCCGCCTACGACGGACAAGATCTAACGGCATCAGTACATCCAAGAGCCTCTTTACGAGGCCTGGAACTAAACAACAGTTGCCGCCCTCGCTGCTAGCAAGGGCGGCTTTTTCATGGAGAAAAGATCAACAAACAATTCCAGGAAACCGTTGCCCCGCAGGGGGTCCCAGAAAAATAAGGCCGGAGTGAAGAACTGTTACCCGCGGCAGATCCAGGGTCGCTTTGAGCCCGAGAATCTTCAGCGTCTCCAGAGCGGGCATTCCACTTGCAAGGGTCAGTGTTGACCGTTGTAAACCTGGTCGCCCAACCGACTCCGCGAGTCACCCTCAGCTCTTACCCTGAGGCTCGATCCAAATCGGATCACCCCCTTAACCCACCCACCGGATACCGGTCTCCGCAAGGCGGCCGCTTGTTTCGAGGCAGAACTGCATGAGCATCGTCTCCAACTCGATCATCAACGCGGACGCCGAAGCCCGCTACCTCAGCCCTGGCGAACTGGACCAAATCAAGTCCTTCGTCAGCGGTGGTCAGCGTCGTCTTCGCGTCGCTCAGGTCCTGAGCGAAAGCCGTGAGCGCATCGTCAAGACCGCAGGCGGCGCCCTCTTCCAGAAGCGTCCTGATGTCATCTCCCCCGGCGGCAACGCCTACGGCGAGGACATGACCGCGACCTGCCTGCGCGACATGGATTACTACCTGCGCCTCGTGACCTACGGCCTGATCGCAGGCGATGTCACCCCGATCGAAGAGATCGGCATCATTGGCGCCAAGGAGATGTATCGCTCCCTTGGCACCCCCCTGGACGCTCTTGCTGAGTCCGTTCGGGAAATGAAGATTGCCGCCATGGGCCTTCTGACCGGCGAAGACGCCGCAGAAGCCGGCTTCTACTTCGACTACGTCGTTGGCGCCCTCTCCTGAGGCTGCTCTCTCCCTGACATAACCGCCCCTCAGACAAGATTCCATGCAAGACGCAATCACCAACGTCATCAACCAGGCTGACGTTCAGGGCATGTATCTGGACAGCACCTCCATGGGCCGTCTGGAGCAGTACTTCGCCAGCGGCGAACTGCGCGTTCGTGCCGCTGCCACCATCAGCGCCAACGCCTCCGCCATCATCAAGGACGCCGTCGCTAAAGCACTGCTTTATTCCGACATCACCCGTCCCGGCGGCAACATGTACACCACCCGTCGCTATGCAGCCTGCATCCGCGACCTGGACTACTACCTGCGCTACGCCACCTACGCCATGCTGGCTGGTGACACCTCGATCCTCGACGAGCGTGTTCTGAACGGCCTCAAGGAGACCTACAACTCCCTGGGTGTGCCCATCGGTGCAACCGTCCAGTCCATCCAGGCCATGAAGGAAGTCACCGCCTCCCTGGTGGGCCCCGACGCTGGTCGTGAAATGGGCGTGTACTTCGACTACATCAGCTCCGGCCTGGGTAACTGATCCCTGCCTCTGGCACACCTGAGGATCAAGCCATGCGCCTCTTCAAAATCACCGCCTGCATCCCTTCTCCCGAGAAGACTCGTACTCAGCGCGAGCTGCAGAACACCTTCTTCACCAAGTGGGTGCCCTACGAAAGCTGGTTCGCTGAGCAGCAGCGGATCATGAAGCAAGGGGGAAAAATCCTGAAAGTTGAACTCGTTGCTGGTCGCCGTCAGGTGAACCTGGGTAACTGATTCCTTCAGGACAATTCTTCCCAAAAGCCCGGCATCGCCGGGCTTTTTTATTGGCAAGCAAACTGGAAGTACGGGATAGTCAGTGTCTGATTTCCGCAGGTCCTTGGCCGCAAAGCGACCGTTGCTCCCCGTGCCGTTTGAGCACTGGCCGGCAGAAGCACGGTTGCTGCTGGGGATGATCGCGATCTGGTGTCTCCTGGGCCTCGCTGTCCTGGGCTCAGCCAGTTGGTGGGTGGCCGCCCGGGAGATGGGGGACGCCAGCTACTACTTGAAACGGCAAGCCATCTGGATGGTGGCGAGCTGGGGCCTGCTCTATGCCGGCATCAGCATCAACCTGAGACGCTGGCTACGGATGGCGGGACCGGTGCTGCTCATGGGCAGCGTGCTGGTGGCCCTCACCCTGGTGATCGGCAGCACGGTGAATGGCGCCAGCCGCTGGTTGGTCCTCGGGCCGATTCAGATCCAACCGACCGAACTGATCAAACCGTTTCTCGTCCTCCAGGGGGCCGTCCTGTTCTCCCACTGGAATCGGATCGCCACCGATCAAAAGGTGCTCTGGCTGGGGGTCTTTGCGGTGACCTTGGGCCTGATCCTGAAACAGCCCAACCTGAGCACGGCCTCCCTTTGCGGGATTTTGCTCTGGCTGATGGCCCTGGGCGCAGGCTTGCCGCTCTGGGGGATGTTCGGCACCGCCGGGGCCGGTCTGGCTGTAGCCATCGGCAGTATCTCGATCAACGAATACCAGCGCATTCGTGTCACGTCCTTCCTGAACCCATGGAAGGACGCCCAGGGGGATGGCTATCAGCTGGTGCAAAGCCTGCTCGCGATCGGATCGGGTGGGCTCTGGGGCGAGGGCTATGGCCTCTCCACCCAGAAGCTCCAGTACCTGCCCATCCAGACCACAGACTTCATCTTCGCGGTTTTTGCAGAGGAGTTCGGGTTTGTCGGCTCCCTCCTGCTGCTCATCTTCCTGCTGCTGTTTGGCTTCGTTGGCCTGCGCATTGCCCTGAGTTGCAGAAGCAACCAACAGCGGCTGGTAGCCATCGGTTGCACCACATTGCTGGTGGGGCAGTCGATTCTGAACATCGCCGTGGCCAGTGGTGCGATGCCCACCACCGGCCTACCGCTGCCGATGATCAGCTATGGCGGTAACTCCCTGCTCTCCAGCCTGCTCACCGCCGGTCTGCTGCTGCGCTGCTCCCTGGAAGGAGCGGGACTGGAGCCCAGCAAGCCCCATCGCAACCGCCGCCTGCAAGCCAAGCGGCGAAGCATGCCGATAGGCTGACCCCTCGCGTGGCGGACCTCTTGATGCTGGCCTTGGCGGATTGGGCCCGCAGTGGTGAGCAGCTGCTAAGCGGTTCCCTGGCCCATCCGGGGCCGCTGACCATCGCTTTGGTCTTCGCTGGCGGTCTGCTCACCAGCCTCGGCCCCTGCTCGCTATCGCTGCTGCCGGTGACGCTGGCTTACCTGGCTGGCTTTGATGGCGGGGCTCAGCGTCCCTGGGCCCGCAGTCTGAGCTTTTGCAGCGGCATCGTCGGCTCCCTGGTCCTTCTCGGCCTCGGCAGTGGCGCCTTAGGCCGGATCTATGGCCAAGTCCCCGGCATCGTGCCGACACTTGTTGCCCTCTTGGCAGTCCTGATGGGACTCAATCTGCTCGGCCTGGTGCCGCTGCAGCTTCCAGCGGGCCCTGATCCAGAGCAATGGCGTCAGCGGGTCCCGCCGGCCCTCGCGCCGATCGCCGCGGGCCTTGCCTTCGGCCTGGCCGCCTCCCCCTGCACCACCCCTGTCCTCGCGGTCCTTCTTGCCTGGATCGCCCAATCGGGCACACCCCTGACCGGGGCTCTCTTGCTCACGGCCTTCGCAGCGGGCCAGGTCATGCCGCTGCTGCTGGCGGGCACCGCCGCAGCCTGGGCACCCCGGCTACTCGCTCTGCGCTCCGTCGGCCAATGGGTGCCCCCCATCAGCGGAGTCGTTCTGCTCGTGACCGGCTGCCTGACCCTCTTGGCCCGCTGGACCTAAACCTCTCGGTCCGCCAACACCCTCACACCGGCCCTTCCACCCCCTGATGAAGCGACTGATCGCCTGGATCTCCGACCTACGGGTGGCCATCGGCCTCTTGATCCTGATCGCCGCGGCCAGCGGACTGGGCACCTTTGTGCCCCAGAAGGAAGCCGCCGCGTTGTACCACCGGGTCTATGACGCGGAGCCCTGGCTGGGCCTGTTCGATGGCGACGCCATCCTGGCGCTCCAGCTGGATCACGTGTATTCGAGCAGCTGGTTCCTAGCCCTTCTGGCCTGGCTGGGCCTTGCGCTGATCCTCTGCAGCTGGCGCCGCCAGTGGCCGGCGCTGCAGGCTGCCCTGCGCTGGATCGATTACCAGACCCCGCGGCAGCTGAGCAAGCTGACCCTGGCTGAAACCATCAGCGTCAGTGACTCCAAGGCCAGCCTGTCGCGTCTTGAGGGTCTGCTCCAAGCCCGCGGCTGGGAACTCCAACCACAGGGCGACCGCCTGGCCGCCCGCAAGGGCGTTCTGGGACGGGTCGGCCCCCTACTCGTTCACGCCGGATTGGTCGTGCTGATGGTGGGCGCTGCCTGGGGCTCCCTCGGCGGCCAGCGCATGGAACGCTTTCTTGCCCCCGGAAATGAACTGGAGCTGCTGAACAGCCGAGGTGAAACCCAGGTCAGCGTCAGCCTGGAGCGCTTTGGCGTCGAGCGGGACCCGGCGGGACGGCCTGAGCAATTCAGCTCCCTGCTCAAATTGACCCCCGGACAGGGTCAAGAGGCCTCCAACGCCGAAATCAGCGTCAACCACCCGCTGCGCTACCGCGGCATGACCCTTTACCAGGCGGACTGGGCCCTCTCCGCCCTGCAGGTGCAACTCGGCAAAAGTCCGATCCTGGAGCTACCGCTCCAGAGCTTCCCCCAGCTGGGGGAACAGGTCTGGGGGATCGTCTTACCGACGCGGCCCGATGGCAGCAACCCCGTGCTGCTGGCCCTCTCCAGTGAGCAAGGGCCCGTCACGGCTTATTCGGCCGATGCCGAGATCCTGGCCAACCTCATTCCCGGCGGGGAAGCCGTTGAGGTGGAAGGGATCCCGCTCCGGGTCGCGGGGGTCATCCCGGCCAGCGGCATCCTGCTCAAACGAGACCCCGGCGTTCCCCTGGTCTACGGCGGATTCGCCATCGCCCTCGTTGGCGGTGCCCTGAGCCTGATCGCAACACGTCAGATCTGGGCGATCGCCGAAGCCGGCAACCAAAAGCTGCACGTGGCCGGCCTCTGCAATCGCAACCTGACCGCCCTGGCCAATGAACTCCCCCTGCTGATCGCCGAGGTTCAGCAGGGCTGACGGGTGCCGTGGCTGGCCCGGATCACGGTGTGGACGTTGCCGCGGGGGTTGAAATCGGCCTCCAACTGCATCCAGACCGGAGCGCAGGCCGCCACGAAGTCATCCAGGATCCGGTTCGTGACCTCCTCATGGGAGATCGACTGGTCGCGGTAGCTGTTCACGTAGAGCTTGATCGCCTTGAGCTCCATCACCCGCGGACCGGGTTGATACATCAAGCGGAGGGTCGCGAAATCGGGGTAACCCGAGAACGGGCACTTACAGGTGAATTCCGGCAGGGTGATCGAGACCTCATAGGGGCGCTCCGGCCGGGGGTTGTCGAAGCAGATCAGCTCCGCCTCAGCAATGGCACGCTCGCCGTAGAGGGGGGTACGGGTTGTTGCGGTCGCAGTCATCCAAGCGCTCGTCCTGAGGTTGGATGCTACGCATCGCAGCCCTTCGGCCACGGCTGTAGCAACGGTCACATCAGCAGCCTTAGGACTGCGCCGTAATGCCTTCAGAAGGTCCTCAAAAACCTTCGCTCATCGAATTTTCCTGAGAGAATTCCCCCACTCCAGCCCTGAGCCATGAAAAAGATCGAGGCCATCATTCGCCCCTTCAAGCTCGAAGACGTGAAGCTGGCCCTGGTGAACGCCGGCATCGTCGGCATGACCGTGAGCGAGGTGCGCGGCTTTGGTCGCCAGAAGGGCCAAGTCGAGCGCTACCGCGGCTCTGAATTCACCGTTGAGTTCCTGCAGAAACTCAAGCTGGAGATCGTGGTGGATGACGCCCGCGTCGACACCGTGGTGACGGCCATCCAAGAAGCCGCCCGCACCGGCGAAATCGGCGACGGCAAGATCTTCATCAGCCCTGTGGAGTCCGTTGTGCGGATCCGCACCGGCGACAAGGACAGCAGCGCCATCTGAGTTAGCCCGCCAAGGTCAGCTCGACCAACCTCCGAATGCCCTCCCCGTCAGGCGGGCATTCGGAGGTTTTCTCTTGCGTACCCCAGGCTCCAGCGCGCAGCCAGAGCAGGTACTCGTGATTCCCCGCCGGTCCGGTGATGGGTGAGGCCACCACCCCGCAACTGCGCCAACCCTCGGCTTCGGCGGCCGTGATCACCCCAGCGATGGCATCGGCATGGGCCAAGGGATCGCGAACCACACCGCCTTTGCCGACACGCTCTTTCCCCACCTCAAATTGGGGCTTCACCAAAAGAACTGCCTCACGGCGCTCGCTCTGCAACAAGCGGCCCAAGGCTGGAAGCACCAAGGCCAAACGGATGAAGGAGACATCCGCCACGGCTAAATCAGGCCAGACATCCCCCTCCCCATAGAGGTCCTCAGGTTGGAGATGGCGCAAGTTCGTGCGCTCCTTCAGCACCAAGCGCTCGTCGGTGCGCAGGCTCCAGGCGGTTTGGCCGTAGCCCACATCCACGCCGTAGACCCGGGCCGCTCCGTGCTGCAGCAAGCAATCGGTGAATCCGCCCGTGGAGATCCCGCCATCGAGGCAGACCCGCTGCTCGAGGGCCAACGGAAAGGCCTCAACGGCCGCCAACAACTTTTCACCGCCCCGGGAGACAAAACGCTGGGGCTGCTCCACCTGGAGCTCCAACTCCGGCAGGACCTCAAGACCGGGCTTGTCGAGGATCCGATCACCACTGCGGACCTTGCCGGCGCGGATCAGCTGCTGCGCCTGCTGGCGGGAGGCGACAAGCCCCAGCTCCACCAACTGCAAATCCAAGCGTCGCTTTCGACCCATCGGACAGCGGCCCAGCACCTCTGCATCGTGCCGCACGCCCGTTTGATCACAAAGCTCAAAGCGAAACGGAATAAAAACCGGTGCTGATCAAGGTTCCCTGGGAACACTCCTGAGGATGTCTCAAACGCGGGGGACCGCCGTGGCCCGAACTCCCAACTCCCATCAGCCGAAGGTGGTCGAGCTGCTGCAACCGGGCAGCTTTGTGAAACTGCGCAATCAGCCCTCGGATCTGCCTCCGTTCCAGCTGCTGCGCTGCCGCGGAGGGCGCTGCTGGGTCCAGCAACAGGCCTGGGGGCCCCTCGTGCAGTGGGAGGTCGAGCACCACAAGCTCACCAGCGCCGCCTAAGGCCCCGAAAGGCCATTCCATACATTGGTCTTGATGTGAGCCAGGCGCGGCCTTGATCGAGCGTTACACCCTGCCCGAGATGGGCGCCATCTGGAGCGAGCAGGCGAAATTCCAAAGCTGGCTCGATGTGGAGATTGCGGCCACCGAAGCCAACTGCGAGCTGGGCCGCGTCCCGGCAGAGGCCGTCGCCACGATTAAAGAGAAAGCCAGCTTCAGCGTCGAGCGGATCCTCGAGATCGAGGCTGAAGTTCGCCATGACGTGATCGCCTTCCTCACCAACGTCAACGAGCACGTGGGTGACGCCGGTCGCCACATCCACGTGGGGATGACCAGCTCCGATGTCCTTGACACCGGTGTGGCCCTGCAGATGAAGGCCTCCGTCAAGCTGCTGCGCCAGGAACTCGATCTGCTGGCTGACGCCCTGCGGGTGCTGGCTCGGGAGCACAAGGCCACGGTGATGATTGGCCGCTCCCACGCCATCCACGGTGAACCGATCACCTTCGGCTTCAAGGTCGCAGGCTGGTTGGCTGAAGTGGTGCGCAACCAGGAGCGTCTCGAGCGCCTGGAAACCGCGGTCAGCGTCGGTCAAATCTCTGGTGCCATGGGCACCTACGCCAACACCGACCCCCGGGTGGAGGAGATCGCCTGCGCCAAGCTCGGCCTGGTACCCGACACCGCCAGCACCCAGGTCATTTCCCGCGATCGCCACGCGGAATACATCCAGACCCTGGCCCTGGTGGGCGCCGCCCTGGAGCGCTTCTCCACAGAGATCCGCAACCTGCAGCGCACCGACGTCCTGGAGGTCGAGGAGAACTTTGCCAAGGGTCAGAAGGGCAGCTCCGCCATGCCCCATAAGCGCAACCCGATTCGCAGCGAGCGGATCAGCGGTCTGGCGCGGGTGCTGCGCAGCTACGTCGTGGCGGCCCTTGAGAACTGTGCCCTCTGGCACGAACGGGACATCAGCCACAGCTCGGTCGAACGGATGATGCTGCCGGACTGCTCGGTCACCCTGCACTTCATGCTGCGGGAGATGACCTCGGTCGTGAAGGGCCTGGGTGTCTATCCCGGCAACATGGCCCGCAACATGAACGTCTACGGCGGCGTGGTCTTCAGCCAGCGCGTGCTGCTGGCCCTGGTGGAGGCCGGCATCAGCCGCGAAGACGCCTACCGAATCGTGCAGCGCAACGCCCACACCGCCTGGAACACCGATGGCGGCAACTTCCGGGCCAACCTGGAAGCGGATGCCGATGTGACCTCGCACCTGAACGCCGAGCAACTGGCGGACTGCTTCTCCACCGATCTGCACCAGGCCAACCTGGATGTGATTTGGAAGCGCCTCGGGATCTGATCGCCCCCCTCTAGGGCTTGTGATACGGCCCGCCCTGCTGAATCGTCATCGCCCGGTAGAGCTGCTCCAGCAGCAGCAACCGGGCGAGCTCATGAGGAAAGGTCATAGGCGAGAGGCTCAAGCGCCAACTGGCCCGGGCTTTTAGAGCCGGATCAATCCCTTCAGCGCCGCCAATCACAAAAGCCAGGCGCTCCGATCCGGACCCCTCTAGACGCTGAGCCAAAGACACCGAATCCAGCGTTTGGCCCTCTTCGGTGAGGATCACCAAGCGCTCGTCGGGTTTCAGGGCCGCCAGGATGGCCTCAGACTCCTTGGCCATCCCGGCATCGCGAAGCTCCAGGACCTGCAATCCCGGCAGGCGTTTGAGGAAGGTGGACGCCCCCTCAAGCACCCAGCTTTTGCGCAACTTGCCCACCGCCAGGATGCGGATGCGGGACGGATTCATCACGCGGCCACGCTACCCACGCCCATGACTGCAGCTTTCGCCCTGTTCTGGACGCCCTACGCCGACTGGCTTTACACGGTGGGCAGCACCGCCGGGCTTCTTTTGATCGTCTGGCTGGTACTCAGGCCGCGGAATTAAGCGCCGCTGTTTCGCCTTGGCGGGCGGTGGCGGGATTGGCCCCATCGCCATTGGCCACAGCCCCATCAATCGGTTCGCGCACGGGGAAGCGGTTGATCGCTTTCAGCGCGGCACGGGCATTGGTGCGCAGCTGTTCGCTGATGGCCTCGCAGTAGGGAATTTGGGCCAGGAGATCCACGGTGCGACGCATGATCCGCACCACATCACCC
>JAAZUZ010000194.1 GCA_018623875.1 Synechococcus sp. HW_metabat.21 | reverse complement strand
GTTGCCTGGGGTTCCTGCGCCACAACTTCAATCCGGCCCAGATTTTTATGGGCGATGGCGGCTCGTATTTCCTGGGCTTTGCCCTGGCCGCCATCAGCATCGTTGGCCCGGCCAAGGGCTTAACCAGCGTCAGCTTGCTTTTCCCGCTGTTGATCCTGGCCTTGCCCCTAGCGGATATGTCCGCGGTGATCATGGGCCGGGTCAGCGAGGGCCATTCCCCCTTTTATCCCGACCGGCGGCATTTGCATCACCGCCTGCTGCGGGCGGGGTTTAGCCATCGCCGCACGGTGCTCTTGATCTACGCCTTCACCCAGTGGCTGGCTGCCTTGGCGTTGGTGTTCGCTGGAGCCGAGATGCGTTTTCTGTGGCTGACCTTGGCCACCGCGGTCTTGATCGCGGCGGTGACGCTTTGCCGCAGCAGTTTGAGCCGAGAGCGCGCTCGTCAAGACCAGGGCCAGGACGTTGACGGCTGAAATCCTCTGTGTCGGTAGCGAATTGCTGCTGGGCAACATCACCAATGGCAATGCCCGCTGGATTGCCGAGCAACTGGCGTCCCTCGGGGTTCCGCATCAACGCCAGATGGTTGTGGGTGATAACCGTGAGCGTCTGATGGCTGAGGTCCGTCAGGCTGCCAGCCGCTGCCGCGTCTTGATCACCACGGGCGGTCTGGGTCCGACCCCCGATGACCTCACGACCGAGGCGATCGCTGCTGCGTTTGAGACGCCCCTGGTCGAGCACCCTGAGGTGTGGGCGGAGATCCAAGCTCGGATGTCCGCCCGCGGCCGGACCTGCTCTCCGAGCAATCGCCGCCAGGCGTTCTTGCCGCAAGGGGCTGCGCTGCTGCCCAACCCCACCGGAACCGCCCCCGGAATGATCTGGAGCCCCGTGCCGGGCTTCACGGTGCTGACCTTCCCGGGGGTTCCCAGTGAGATGAAGGCGATGTGGCAGCAGACCGCGGCCCCTTGGTTGCGGCAGTCCGGCTTGGCCGCTGGTGTGTTCGCGAGCCGGATGCTGCGCTTCTGGGGGGTCTCTGAATCGGCCTTGGCCGAGGAGATGGCGGATCTACTCGAGCAGGCCAACCCAACCGTGGCGCCCTATGCGGGCGCTGGGGAGGTCAAGCTGCGGATTACGGCCCGAGCCGAGCACCCCGCCGAAGCCGAAGCCATGCTGGAGCCGGTGGAGCGCGAGATCCGCAATCGAACGGGCCAGAGCTGTTTTGGCGTCGATGAGCAGAGCCTGGCTGTGGTGGTGCTTGATCAGCTGCGGCAACGCGGGCAGAGCGTCGCCGTTGCGGAGAGCTGCACCGGTGGTGGATTAGGCGCGGCTTTAGCCGCTGTCCCAGGGGCGTCCGATGTGTTTCTCGGTGGGGTGATTGCCTACGCCAATCGCGTGAAGCAGCAGGTGCTTGGCGTCCCCGAGGCGCTGCTTGAGACCCACGGGGCTGTGAGCGATCCCGTGGCCGAGGCGATGGCTGAGGGGGCAAGGCGGCTGACGGGAGCCGATTGGGGCTTGGCGATCACGGGGGTTGCCGGACCGGGCGGCGGGAGCGAGCAGAAGCCCGTGGGCCTGGTTCACATCGCAGTGGCCGGTCCCCAGGGCTGCAGCAGTGAGGGCCTTCGCTTTGGCACGAGTCGCGGCCGCGCCTGGATCCAGACCCTGAGCGCCGGTGAGGCCTTGAACCGATTGAGGCTGCAGTTGGCCTGAGTAGGCTCGTCGATTCCGCTGCAGGCATCGGCGTGAGCTCCGGCACCCTCTACGACAAGGTTTGGGATCTTCACCAGGTCTCCCAGCTGCCGGGTGGGGCCACCCAGCTGTTCATCGGCCTGCATCTGATCCACGAGGTCACCAGCCCCCAAGCCTTTGCCGGCTTGAAGGACCTGGGTTTGACGGTGCGGCACCCCGAGCGCACGGTCGCCACGGTGGATCACATCGTTCCAACGACCTCCCAGGCGCGCCCCTTCGCGGATCCCCTGGCGGAGGAAATGCTGGCCACCTTGGAGGCCAACTGCGCGGAGCACGGCATCACCCTGCATGGCATCGGCAGCGGTCGCCAAGGGATCGTCCATGTGATTGCCCCTGAGCTGGGTTTGACCCAGCCGGGCATGACCGTGGCCTGCGGCGACTCCCATACCTCCACCCATGGGGCCTTTGGAGCGATCGCCTTCGGCATTGGCACCAGTCAGGTGCGGGATGTGCTCGCCAGCCAGAGCCTGGCGATGGGCAAGCTCAAGGTCCGCCGGATCTGGGTGGACGGTCAGCTCCAGTCCGGCGTCTACGCGAAGGACCTGGTCCTGCACGTGATCCGCACCCTGGGGGTCAAGGGCGGCGTGGGCTACGCCTACGAATTCGCCGGCCCAGCGATTGAGGCGCTCTCGATGGAGGAGCGGATGACCCTCTGCAACATGGCGATTGAGGGCGGCGCCCGCTGCGGCTACGTCAACCCTGATCAGGTCACCTTTGACTACCTCGAGGGTCGCCCCTTCGCTCCCAGCGGTGAGGCCTGGTCTGAGGCGGTGCGTTGGTGGAGTGGCTTGGCCAGTGGTGCAGACGCCGTTTTTGACGATGAAGTGCGCTTCGATGCGGCCGCCATTGCGCCCACGGTGACCTGGGGCATCACCCCAGGCCAAGGCATTGGCGTCGATGAGGCCGTGCCCACCCTGGAGCAAACCGAACCCGATGAGCGTCCCCTCGCGGAGGAGGCCTATCGCTACATGGATCTGCAGCCTGGGGCCCCCATCGCTGGCTTGCCGGTTGATGTCTGCTTCATCGGCAGCTGCACCAATGGTCGCTTGAGTGACCTTCAGGCTGCAGCGGCGGTGGCCAAGGGACGCCATGTCGCTGCAGGTATTAAGGCCTTTGTTGTCCCCGGCAGTGAGCAGGTGGCTGCCGCCGCGGAGGCTGAAGGCCTCGACAAGGTCTTCCAAGCGGCGGGCTTTGAGTGGCGTGAGCCGGGCTGCTCGATGTGCCTGGCGATGAATCCCGACCGCCTCGAAGGTCGTCAGATCAGCGCGAGCTCCAGTAACCGCAACTTCAAAGGGCGCCAGGGGTCCGCCAGCGGCCGCACTCTTCTGATGAGCCCCGCGATGGTGGCAGCCGCCGCAATTGAGGGTCGCGTCAGTGACGTGCGCACCTTGCTCAACGCCTGATTGATCGCTTTTTCTTTTCAACCGATGGCTAGCTCC
>JAAZUZ010000193.1 GCA_018623875.1 Synechococcus sp. HW_metabat.21 | reverse complement strand
CGTCGCCGCCGCAGCGGCCAGGATCCAGTAGAGCCAGGTCAGGTTGAGCACCGTCGCCAGCACCAGGCCGATCACAAAGAAGACCAGGAATCGGCCCAGGGTCATATCGGCAGCGGTCTGTAGCGCGTTAAAGAGACCCTAACGCACTGTGCCCGTTGCTCTTTCAGCGAAAGCAACCGCCAAAAAACAAGTGGAACTCTCGAAGAGCACTCCGGTTTGTTGCTCAGCTTGAGCAGAGATCTGCCCTTGCCTTGAGGTCCCAATCCGTCTTGGTGGCCTGCAGGACATCGCGGTTCCAGGCTCACCCACCCAGCGTTCGGGCGCGGACCAGAAGCGCCTGCTGGCGGTCTGGGAGGCGTGAGGTTGAGGGGTTGTTCGACGACTTGCATCAAAGAGTGGAAGATTTGATTAAGTCCGAAGAACGAATATTCGCGTTTGGTCAGTTTTGGGTTGATCAGCAAAAAAAACCATGTTCTGGCCTTTCCGGACTACCTCCTCTATCGGTGTCGATCTGGGGACGGCAAACACCCTGATGTACGTGTCAGGCAAGGGAATCGTCCTCGATGAACCCTCTGTTGTCGCCCTTGATGTAGATCGAGGCATCCCACTGGAGGTGGGAGAAGGCGCAAAACGCATGATCGGCAAAACCCCGAAAGCGATTCAGGCGATTCGACCCCTCCGCGATGGCGTCATTGCTGATTACGCCGCCGCCGAGCTCATGATCCAAACCTTCATGCGCCGCGGCAATTCCGGTAAGTCCACCGCTCCGCGGATGGTGGTCGGCATCCCGAGCAGCATCACCGACGTGGAGCGCCGGGCGGTCCGTGAAGCCGGTATCACCGGCTCCAAAGAGGTCTACCTGATCGATGAAACCGTGGCCGCCGCCATCGGTGCTGGCCTGCCGATTACTGAGCCCGTCGGCAGCATGATTGTCGATATCGGCGGTGGCACCACCGACGTCGCCGTCTTGAGCCTTGGCTCTCCCGTCGAAAGCGAATCGATCCGGATTGCCGGTGATGAAATCACCGAGAGCATTGCCGATTTCCTCAAAAAGACCTACGGCCTTGTCATCGGTGAATCCACCGCCGAGAAGGTCAAGATCAGCATTGGTTCTGCCCATGCCAATGCCCGTAATGACGAACGCCACATGGAGGTGAGCGGTTTCAACAACCGCACTGGATTGCCTGAAAGCATCACCGTCACCGCCGGGGAAATTCGCGAGGCGATTCAGCAGCCCCTCGGCGCCATCGTCGACTCGATTAAGCGCGTCCTCGAGAACACTCCCCCTGAGCTCGCCGCCGACGTTCACGCCCGCGGCATCGTGCTGGCCGGTGGCGGTGCCTTGATCCCCGGGATCAGTGATCTGATCACAGAATCCACCGGCATCTTCACCATCGTTGCCGACGATCCCCTCCACTGCGTCGTCAATGGCTGCGGTCAGGTGGTGGACGATTGGAAGAACCTCAAGCGCTGCACTAGCGCTGACATCTGAGCTCCAGGTCGACCTCAAGCGATGGCCCCGGGTTTTCACCCGGGGCTTTTTTGTGCCTCAGTTGGCGTTGGCGATGGCAAGCAGGGCCAGCAACTTGTCTTCCAACTGGTTGATGCGGCTCCATTGCGCGGTGCCCATCGTGCTGGGGGCTAGTTCAGCGCGCAGGTCGTTCAACAGGCTCAAGCTTTCCTGGGTGGTCAGCTGGAGCGACGCCGTCTTGATCTTCATCAAGGATCCGCAGTCGAGCCCATCAAACTGGTCCCAAAAGCCGCGTCAAGGGCGGCTGGGCTGGCAGCGCTCCACGCTGTTCTCCTCATGCCAATAGAGCAGGGCATTGGCGCGATGCAGGCCACTGACGGTTTGGCAGATGCCTGAGGCCCAGCAGACCCGGTAATCGCCATCGGGAAGGGCCTCAATGGTGGATCCCTTCGGGGTGATCACCAGGACTCGTTCTGGATCAATCGCACAACGCTCCATCACCGCATTCTCTTGTTGGTGCCCGTTGCGGCAAAAGCCCCCGGGTGGTCCGAGGGCCATCGCTGGCGGGGTTTCGGGTTCTGCCCCTGCCATCGCTCAGTCATGGCTCAGATCGCCTGGCTTTGGCAAGCTGGGCTGGGCCTGTTTTTTTCGCCTGCGCGAGGTATTTAGACAGTGTTAGGCCTGGTCCATGGACCAGATCCAACGACCAGAATTCGAGACCGTGCTCTCGACGCTGCACCAGAGTTTCTCTGGTGATCGCGGCGTGGGCCGGGCCTTTTGGGAGAAGGGCCTGATTGAGCGCGTCGAATCTCACGCGCTCACGCCCAATCGCCTCAAGCAGGCCTGCGACTTGGTGCGCTCCTACGACTGGGCCGAGCGCTATGTCCTGGAGGCCTCTGATTTGCATGAGGCCTGGAGTCGCTCCCTGGAAGTGCTGACCGCCACCAACAATCTCCTGGCCTGGGCCTCGGAGCTTGGCTTGATCTATTCCCGCTCCGCCGGTGCGGACTGAGGAGAACGCTGGACGTTCGCTACAGCGTTGAACGCCACTCGTTGAGCAACTGATAGCGCCATTCCGGCCGAATCAGCTCGCTGCGGAAGACAGCAAAGTCGTGCTGGGGGTAGTCCGCCTGGGCACGGGCCTTGGCCTGCTGCCGGTTCTCCGCAACGACATGAAAGCGACCAAAGTCGGCCGGGCCGGCGTGAAAGACCTCGTAGATGTGCTTCATGGCGCCGGTGCCTCTAACTCAGGCCTAGCAACGCAAACCAGTTGCTGTCAGCGCTTCAGCTGAGATACCAGCGCAGCAGCGCCATCACTTGACCGGCCGGGCCGTAGCCGGTGATCCACTCGCCAATGAGCGCAGCGGCAAAGCCCAACATGGCGACGCGGCCGTTGAGTTGCTCGACGCCTGCCAAGGCCGAGACGTCCCAAGGGCGTTGGGACGTCATGCTCTTGCCGAAGGACTCGACGGGTTCGTAGCGGAACTCCTGCTTGTTCATCGCGAGCGGGTTGGGCTGATCAGAAGCAGAAGGGAAGGTACTGGGTGTGGCAGCTCGCGTAGCCGTCGACCAGGGGCCCGAGGCCGATCTGATGTGCGATGCCTTGGCCGGTGAGTCCTTCGGTGATGATCCCGATCACGATGCCGAGCATCGCCATCCGGCCGTTGAAGCGCTCAACGTTCTGGAGCTGTTGCTGGTGAATTTGCTCTTCGGCGCGGTTCTGGCACCACTGGTCGGTGACTTGGTTGGTGTTCATGACTGTTG